>JASHYE010000327.1 GCA_030043155.1 Candidatus Acidiferrales bacterium
CGTCAAAATTATTCTGTGTGGTGCTTCGCTTTGGCTCCGATAGAAAGTTCGATCCGCTAATGTTCACATTCGGCAGGGGGAACAGGCTCGAGAGCTGCTTGGCAATCGGGTTGATCAATCCCGAGGGAAAGATGTTCGTCGGATTTCCCGAAGCATTCACTCCGATCGGTACGCCACAGAAACCATCCGGATTCAGAGTCGAAGCCTGCGTTTCGTAGGTGTTGAAGATCTCTCCTTGAAAGGTCGGATTCCCGTTGCAATCCAGGGCCGCCTGAGTACTGGTCATTCCGTTCGGTTCAATGGCTGCCACTGGGGTATTTGTTAAGAATGACGAAAAATCGCCGCCGATTTCCGCCGGAGTAGGGACGAGGATAAGCTGCGGCAGCGCCTGCCGAATCCGCAATCCTTCGTAATCGCCGAAGAAAAACAGCCTATCCTTGATAATCGGTCCGCCGAACGTCGCTCCGAATTGATTCTGCTGGTACTCCTGCCGGCCAAATTCATCGAAGGCATTCCGCGCATCGAGATGGTCGTTTCGGAAAAACTCATAAGCATCACCGTGAAACTGATTCGTGCCTGACTTAATCACCGCATCCATCACCGCACCGTTGCCACGCCCAAACTCCGCGCTGTATGAGTTGGTCTCAACCTTGAATTCTCCAAGGGCGTCCACAGAAGGCTGGATGACATACGCGCTGCCGTTCAGCACATCACCCAAATCGGAGTTGTTATCGATTCCGTCGAGCAGAAAATTGTTCTGCAGTGAACGGGAACCGTTCGAGCTGAAGCCGAAACTTAACTCCACGCGTGAACCGGGCTCGCTTGGGCCCACGCCCGGACCCAGCAGGGCCAGTTGCGCATAGTTGCGTCCATTGAGTGGAAGCGTCTCAATTCGCTGGCTGTCTATGACTTGGCCAAGATCGGAGGTTTCGGTTTCTAACTGCGGCCCGCGCGATGTAACGACAACTGTTTCGCTTGTCGGCCCCAATTCGAGCTTCACGTCCACTTTCGGGCGTGCTTGCACGTTCAGTGTGATTGGGCCGATTTCTTCCTTCTTAAAACCTGCCATCTCCACAGACACGCGATAATGACCCACCTTAAGTGGCCCAACGACGTACTGCCCCTGACCGTCCGTTTCTGTAGTGAACTGCGTTCCGCGGTCGACATCAGTGATTATCACCTTGGCGCCTACTACAACGCCGCCAGAAGGATCCTTAACTGTCCCGGTAATAGCCCCGGTATCGACTTGCCCGAAAGCCCCCAGTGCCGTCACCATGATTGCCGCAATGACAAGAGCAGCCCTCCGTGCATTCCCCAAGCGCAGTATTGCGACAAGCTGCCGCGCTCTAGGTCCGGTGTGAACGGGAAGCTGATTGCATTGGCGAGATATACGCATGATTGATTCCTCCGTCTCGTCGCGGGAAGACCGTCGGCGGGGTTTTCTGTTTTGGTTCCCCAAAAGGAAAAGTATGAAACAATTTGCGCCACAAACGAGCAGATAATTGTCTCATTGTGAGCGATTGTCAACTTTTTTTTGCTTTATTTTGCCGTGGACTCAGTTCTATGATTCGGGTGCTGCGCGGAAACCTGCGCTGCCCAGGACTTGAGATTCGATGAGTATGATGGCTGAAGAGCGAAGGTTTCGAATACGCGAGATGCTTTCTGTCCAGCACACTGTCTCGGCCTCGGAGCTGCGGGAGCTGCTGCAGGTAACTACTGCTACCGTGAGGCGCGATCTGGCAGTACTTGAAAAGGAAGGTGCCTTGGTCCGTTCACATGGAGGAGCTGTGTCGCGATCCTCCACTACGAATCTGCAGCCTTCTTATGATGCAATGGGACGCACCAATCAAATCGAGAAACAGGCCATCGCACGTGAAGCGGAGCGATTGGTCCTTGATGGCGAGACGGTTTTCTTGGAAGGGAGCAGCACGGTTTACGATCTTGCCCGGCGGCTGTGCCACCGAAACCGCCTGACCGTAGTGACAAATTCTCCACCTATCGTATTCCAACTGCAGCGGAGTCCAAACGCATCAGTGATCTGTACGGGAGGCGAACTGCGGAAAGACGCATTTTACCTTTCCGGTGTGTGGGCCGAACATGCCCTTTCGGAGATACGCGTCGACAGGGCATTTTTGGGAGTTAGCGCCATTGATCCGGTTTATGGAATTTCGACAGCCAGTCAGGCCGAGGCCCAAATTAAGAGGATGATCTTGAAAGCAGCCAAGGTACGGGTGGCTTTGGCAGACCACAGCAAATTCGGCAACCAAGGGTTCGCTTACGTCGGTCCGGTCACCGACATCGATATTCTCGTGACGGATTCCAGTGTAGATGCAAAGTATATCCGCTTGCTGCGAGAAGCTGGTGTGGAGGTCATCCTCGCGGACGTTCGATCATCACGCAGCACATCAATGCACAGTGAGTTCGCCAAACCTCGAGGACGCGCTGCATCAAGCCATTAAGTTCAGTGCCTATCCGAACGTGCGGCTCCAGCCGGAAATCTTTGCGCGCTCGCACCTTGAAAAAAACCTGCGCACGCCGCCTCACGACGTGCCATTCAGGTAACCGGTGAGGAATCTTTTCATTGCTGCAGAGTCCCGAAATGCTTCCGTGCCCCCTTCCCGCGTGGTCGAAAAGGCTCCGACGATATTTGCAAACCGCAGACACTCTTCACAACTCGCACCTGCGAGAAATTTGTAAATGAATCCCGCATTGAAGCTGTCTCCTGCTCCCACAGCATCGACGGTTTCAACGCAAATACCTGGACACCGTTGCTCTTGCGCGCCTTCGCGCAGGAGCGCGCCTTCCCCGCCGCACTTGATCACAACGATTCGGGACAACTTAGACAGCTTCTGCAAAGCTTCCGAAAGTTCACTGCATCGAGCGATTGCCTTGGCTTCACGCTCATTTGGAAGAAACACGTCGACAAATGGGAGAACGCCGAGTAAGTCGTTTCCCCATTGGCCCTCCGGATCGTCATTCGTATCCAGGGATGTTGTCAGTCCCTTTTCTTTTGCTTCTCGGAACAAGCGTCCAATTTCGGGGCGCAGCGCTCGTTGGAGAAAGAATGAGGAGATGTGCAGATGTTGCGCAGAGAAGGCGTAATCTCGGTCAATATCCTCGTAACAGAATTCGGCTATTGTTCCAAGATAGGTTAGGAGGTGACGTTGAACGCGTTGCGTCAGGATTACAGTAATTCCCGTCGGTGTTCCGCCTCGCGATTGCTTCACAGCGGAAACTTCAACGCCGCCTTCACGCAAACGCTCCAGGGCGACTCTGCCGAGCGCATCGTCGCTTATTCTCGAAATAATCGCCGTTCGCGCACCGAGCGCGGACAAATTATGCGCAAAAATGGCGGAAGAGCTGCCGAGTGTCAGACGAAAGCCCTCGGCGAGAGTCTCTTTTTCTGGTTCAAGATTCTTTGGAAGACCATAGAGAATCAAATCGCAATTAATCTCGCCAATGACGCAAACATCAAGGCGCGGCATTGCGCGGACCTCCAGATTCCAGCATGACCACGCGCGTTAAGTTTCGAGGTTCATCTGGATTGAAACCTCTCCTCAGGCCTGTGTAGAACCCGAGCAGTTGCCCAGGAATTACGGACACGACGGCCCGTGCCAGCTCTGGGACATCAAGCGCCAACTGGATCAGATAGTCGGCAGCGTGCCGGGCTGCTGAGCTGGCCCGGTTCGTAATCACGAGCGTGGTGCCCCCCAGATCTTTTGTGTCCCTCAGCACTTCCACCTCGGCCTCAAATCCACTCTCGCCGAGAAAAAAAGTAATCAACGTCTCCGGACTCACGATCGACTTCGGCCCATGCCGAAATTCGAGCGTATGGAAGCACTGGGCATAAGAACACGACATTTCTTTAACCTTCAGCATCGCCTCTTGAGCGATCCCTTGAAAAGGACCTTGCCCGAGAAAAACATAATCCGCAAAGGTTCTTTCAGCAATCGAATGGATGACCGTTTTAATCTCGGGAAGCAATGCTTCTGTTTTCGCTGGAAGCTCGCGCAAGTATCCCGGAAAATCTCTGTCGTGTGCGCGCAGGGCCGCGAGTGATTGCAACGCGAGAAGCATCGAAGTGTATGAACGTGTCATCACGGTGCTCTTCTCGTCGGCGGCAGGCAGTGAAACCGTATACGCGGCATTTGCTTCGAGTTCGGTACGTACGCCGCAAGTAATGGCCATGCAGCGAATCTTGAGCTGCCGCTCAAGGTACTTCGCCACTTCCAGCATCTCCGATGTCGATCCTGACCGCGAAATGAGAATTGGCTGGCATGGCTTCGGCAGAAGTTTTGGAAACAGCAGAATTTCGGATGCCGGAAAGGCGCGCGCGCTTCCGCCAGTCAAAAGCGACCATGTGGCGGCCGCCGACTGGGCAAGATAAAAACTCGAACCGCACCCAATGAAAATGTATTCGATCCCGACAGGCAGTGTCTCGCTGATTTCCTGCAATCGCCCTGTCCGGTCAAGCTCCTCCAGGCACTGTTTCCATATCCGAGGCTGAGACAGGATTTCGTCAATTGTGTGTTCGCCAGCTGCTTGCTTCATCAAGGCACCAGCATCCAGTATTCACCCTTCATCCCTATCTCCCGGACTCATAACTCTGCTCACACAGTTACGACCTTCACTCCCGCTTCACAAAGCCCACGCAAGTATCTTTGCGGGATTTTCCGATCTGTGATTGCATGATGCACGGCGGACGTCGGCGCGATCAAAGATAAGCTTCTCCTTCCGAACTTACTCGAATCACACACTACAACCGTTCTCTTGGCATTGGCTATCATCACGCGGTTCACTTTCGCTTCAAGAAGATTGGGTGTGGTGAGGCCGTATTCGATATCGAATCCGTCAACCGCGAGAAACAGAAGATCAGCGGTCATGTAACGCAGCGACTCTTCTGCTAGTGGCCCAACCAGCGAAAAGGAATTAGGCCGCATGGCTCCGCCGGTAAGGATCACTTCGACGCCGGTCCCGACGAGTTCTGCCGCGATATTCACGGCATTCGTAATCACAGTGAGGTTTCGAATATTCTTGGCCGCTCGCGCGACAGCCGTGCTCGTTGTCCCCGAGTCAAGGATGATCACGTCTCCGGGGCGCACGAGGCGAGCAGCCGCAACAGCGATGCGCTCCTTCTCCTTCCGGCGCAGCTGCTCTTTTTCACCAAGAGTAGGATCCTGCAACGCTGCCGCGTCGATGGGCAGGGCGCCTCCATGTGCGCGCTCTACCCGTCCCTGTTGGTGAAGAGATTCGAGGTCCTTGCGTATCGTGATTAAAGACGTGGAAAAGCGCCGGGCCAGGTCTTTGACGACCACTCGCCCGTCCCGCTTCGTTAACTGAATGATTTGCCGGCGGCGTTCTTCTCCTAACATAACGAAGCACGGCTTACGATCTGTTTCCTTTTGTTTCTTTTACTTACGCTTTCAAGCTGGCTGTGATAGCTTGGCATATCAGCGCCGGTGAGGCAAGCATTTGAAGAATGGAACGGTTCTCTGCGTCAGCGCGAACCCTGCCCTCGATCGCCAAGTTCGCGTGGCCAACCTATCGCTCGGTGAGGTGAACCGCGCGACCGGCGCGCTTTCCTTGGCCGGGGGGAAAGCTGCGCACGTGGCATTGTCGTCCCGCGCACTAGGCGCAAGATCCGTTTGGATCGGTTTTCTCGGGGGCGCCATCGGAAAAGAGTGCGCTGCTGAACTGCAAGAGCTCGGTATAGAAACAGTAGCCATTCAGACAAAGTCTTCGACTCGCGTAAATGTGGAAGTCATAGAGGACTCCGGTCGCATCACGGAAATCCTCGATCCGGGCGTGGCACCCGACGGCACCGACCAATCTAAAATGCTTCGCGTGTTTAGCGAAGGACTTGATTCGTCTTGGAAAGGCGCATTAGTCGCGATCTCAGGCAGCCTTCCAGCGGGCACGAACCCCGCGCTTTACACTTCCCTGATTAACGCAGCCCATCGCGCAGGCTCAAGAGTGCTTGTAGACACCAGCGGCGAGGCGTTGCGCGCCAGCCTTCACGCGCATCCGGGCTTCGTGAAACCCAACGGCAGAGAAGCGGAGCTTCTGCTGGGCAAGAAATTAACCGATGCCCAATCAGTCAAAGAAGCGGCTGATGAACTTCTGCGTCTCGGTGCACAGAGTTGCGCCATTACTCTTGGGGCGAAAGGCGTGCTGTGGGCTTCGACCGATGGGGGACCAGTCTGGTTGGCGAAGCCGCCTCATCTGAAACCTATTTCGACCGTTGGCAGTGGAGATGCAACCCTCGCAGGATTCGCCTGTGCACCTTTGAATGGCTGGCACGGGAAAGATGCTTTGAGATTCGCGACTGCATGTGGCGCCGCCAATTGCCTCGCGGAATTTGAGGGCCGAATCTCTCTCTCCGACGTTCACTCGTTGATGCCAAAGATCGAAATCGAGACGTTCTAGAGCGGTGAGGCAGCGCTGAAAGAATTCATCCTGCATCTCCATCCGCGTACATGCGGTTGACTTGACTCACCGCCATGCATAACCAAGTTATCCCCAATTACGCAATAAACGCGATAGACAAGAAAACGCTTGCTGCGATCAGGATTCGGAAATTGTGCTTAAGCTGAAAACGTGACAGTATGATCGGCTGCTAGCGCGTAGGACTCTTAAACAGGAGCTACGGACATCATGACGCGAATTTCGCGAGTTATATATTTGGGTGTGGCTTTCGCCAGCATTCTGACATTAACGTTGAGCACGGCAGCGCAAGTGAAACCTGACCTCTATGCTGGACTTAAGTGGCGCAGCGTTGGGCCTTTTCACGGCGGCCGTATCTCTTCCGTCACCGGAGTCATCGGCCAGCCCGGCGTATTCTACTTCGGCGCGCCTCAGGGCGGCATCTGGAAAACCACCAGCGCCGGCGTCACATGGTTCCCGATTTTCGATCAGGTTACCAGTGTCGATAGTGTCGGCGCGATCCAAGTCGCTCCATCTGATCCCAATATCGTCTATGCAGGCGCCGGTGACCCCATCGGCGGCAGCCTCGGCAACGGAATGTGGAAGTCCACCGATGCCGGCAAGACATGGCAGCACATCGGCTTGGAAAACACCGTGAAGGTTGACCGCATCCTGGTCGATCCCAGCGATCCTAACCTGGTAATTGTCTCCACGCTCGGTGATGCTACCCACGACGGCGGCGGTATCTACCGATCCACTGATGGCGGCCAGACCTGGACAAATGTTCTCAAGCCCGATGGCTACGACGGCACCCGCGAACTCGAGTACGAATACGACGAGCCCAATATCATGCTGGCCGATACGCAAGGAACAGGAGGTGGTTTCTTTTTTGGCCCGGGTCCTCGGCCCACGGCGAAGCCGCCGCTGGTCTTCAAATCCACTGACGAGGGCAAGACTTGGACTGAGATCAAAATTCCTCCTTTCCCAGGCCGCGTCGGTTTGGCGATAGCCATGCATACCAATGGTCAGCGCATGTACCTCGTCGGCAATAATATCGAAAACGGTTCGGGGCTGTACCGCTCTGATGATGGCGGTAACACCTGGCGGCACATGGCGGGTAATGACACTCGGATCAGCAACGGCCAGGGTGCCTATAGCTGTGGAGTCTATGTGGACTCGCAAAACCCTGACATCCTCTACACCGTCAGCACCGCTTTCTATCGTTCCACTGATGGCGGGGTCACCTTTCACGCTTTCAAAGGCGCGCCCGGTGGAGAGGATTACCACAAGATCTGGATCGATCCTACCAACGGCAAACGCATGATGATCGGGGCCGATCAAGGCGCGACTGTCACTCTCGACGGCGGCAAGACTTGGAGTCTTTGGTACGCCCAGCCCATCTCGCAGGTCTACCACGTCAACACTGACAGCCAGTATCCCTATTGGATCGTAACTTCGCAGCAGGATACCGGCGCGGTCATGGTGAAAAGCCGTGGCATGTGGGGTCAGCTCAATTTTACTGACTGGAGCCCTGTGCCTTCCTCTGAATTCGGGGTCATCACGCCCGATCCCGAGGATCCACACATTATGTATGCCGTGGGTTATGGGCCCGGCGGGGGTGGCAACGGCCTCATCAAAATCAATATGTCCGACGGGCAGTGGGAGAACGTCGCGCCCGACTTCGGCGCTGGTGCGGAAAAGTACCACGCCGGCCGCGACTTCCAGAAAAAGTTCGATACGGTTTTCGACCCCAGTGCTCTCTACGTTGCCTATCGGTGCCTGTTGGTCACGCGCGACGGCGCCCACTCTTGGAAGGCCTTCAGCCCCGACCTTACCGCGGCCAAAGGTGATCCGCTGATCGCCTGTGGCACGCCGCTGCCGCCGCCGAAGGAGGGCCAGCGTGGTGGTTTCCCCGCACCGGCGCCTTCCATCAGCGACTTTTCCATCTCCACGGCGAAGAAGGGCGTGGTCTGGACAGTGAGCACCAGTGGCCAAATCTACAGCACCATGGATGGCGGCAAACACTGGAACAACGTCACCAACATCACAGACCTGCCGCCGCACACGACGTTAAATACGATCGAGGCAGGCGATGACGTCAACACCGTCTACGTCACCGGCCGCATCGGTGGCCAGCGCAGCATCGTTGCCCCACCGTCAGGCACCAAGCAAGACGAAGATGTACCGCTCATCTGGCGCACCACCGACGGCGGCAAAACCTGGACCAGCATTGTCAATGGCCTGCCGAGCGATGAGCGCACGGGAAGCTGGGTGAACATCCTGCGAGCTGATCCCGAACAACCTGGCCTGCTCTTTGCGGGCACCGAGACGACCGTCTACGTGAGCTTCGACAACGGTGATCACTGGCAGTCGCTCCGCCAGAACTTGCCCAGCACATCGATCCGAGATCTTGTGATCCATACCGATTACCACATCAATGATCTTGTTATCGGCACTTACGGACGTGGGATCTGGATTCTCGACGACATCGCCCCACTGCGCGAGATCGCAGCCAACGCCCAGGCAATCAGTTCTTCTTCGGCCTACTTGTTTCAGCCCGAAGAGGCCATCCGTGCGCGCCTCAACAGTAATTGGGACCAACCCTTCTCCGTTGAAATGCCCAATGCGTCCAATCCGCCATATGGGGTGATCGTGGACTATTACCTTGGCCATCAGCCGAATGGGCCAATTCAGCTCCAGATTTTCGATTCTGAAGGTACCTTGGTTCGTACCATCTCAAGCACGTTGCCGCCGCCAATCGAAGGTCAGGATTATCCGCGCTACTGGCTTGCGTCGCCCCAGTCGCGCGCACTCGGCACAGATCTCGGTGAGAATCGCGTGAATTGGGACTTGCAGTACGACGATCCGCCTGCTTTCCAGCATGACCTTGAAAACCAGATGAACATGGTAGCAGGAGGCACCACTGCTGGTCCGCACGGTCCTCAGGTGATTCCAGGCGTTTATACACTGAAGCTTGCGGTAGATGGACAGGTCTACACGCGCCAAGTGACCGTCATGAACGATCCGCGCGTGGGCGAGAGCCCGAAACTCATGGCTGACTTACGTGCCCAAAACCATCTCACCGTCCTCGCGTATCACGGTATGCAGGAGACCTATGACGGCAATCACGAAGTGGATTCGGTCAAGGCGCAGCTTGCCTCTCTGATAAAGAGCAACTTGCCCAGCGATGTCGCCTCGCAGGCCAGGACGCTCGATGCCAGCCTGACCAAAATTGGCGGCGTGATGCAGAGTGGCTTCTTCCGCCGTGCTGCTCCCCAGCCCAACGCGCTGAAATCCTTCATCGAGCTCAACGACGATTACAACACCATGGTCAGCATGATGCAGGTGGGCTTCGACATGGCCCCGACGCCGACGCAAATCGAGACTTGGGAGAGCGATTGCAGCAACTACAACCGCACGGTGGACGCCTGGAAAGCGATGCAGGGGCATGATATCGCCGACTTCAACGCTGTGCTGGCCAAAAACCAGCTGCAACAACTCACGGTCGAGCCCACTAAGCTCAGCGACGAGTCGTGCAGCTTTAAGGCCGGCTCAAAATAAGCGCGGCTAAATTTAAAGAGTGGTCGCGCATTCGCTGTCTATCCGGCTGGTATATCCTGAGCGTCCTTTCGGAGGTTCCTCATTCGGACTTACCGCCTCGCGTTGATTGGCTTCGGAAATGTCGGACAAGAATTTGTTCGCCTGCTTGTAGCGAAAGAACGAATCCTTCAAGAGGAATTCGAAATTGCATGGAAGCTCACCGGAGTAGCGTCAAGGCGCATCGGCTGGATCACTGACCCGGATGGTGTTGATCCTGTTGCAGCTCTCGATCATCGCTGGCCGCAGCCGAAAACTGCGCGCCGTCCGACAAGCGTTCGGGAATGGCTCGGCGCGGCTCATGCGGATGTGCTTCTAGAGGCCAGTTCGCTGGAGCGCCGCACCGGTCAGCCGGCGATTGATCACATCCGCGCTGCTCTGGAATCCGGGGCGCATGCGATCAGCGCCAACAAAGGCCCGGTTGTTCATGCGTATCGCGAGTTGTGTGATTTGGCTGCGGCGCACGGACGCAAGTTTTTCTTCGAATCAGCTGTTATGGATGGGACTCCGATTTTTTCTATGTTCCCACACAGTCTTCCTGCCATCGAACTACGTGGCTTTCGAGGCATTCTGAATTCCACGACCAACGTTGTTCTCACCGAAATGGAAAAGGGCGCGACGCTCGAATCGGCCGTGAAGCGAGCGCAGGAAATTGGTGTCGCGGAGACCGATCCCTCCGATGACCTCGATGGTTGGGACGCGGCCGTAAAGGTAGCCGCGCTTGTTATTGTTTTGATGGGTGCGGACATCCAATTGTCGGACGTTCAGCGCGAAGGCATCCGCTCCCTCACTCCGGAAATAGTTCGGGCCGCGCACTCTGGGGGTATGAGGTATAAGCTCGTCTGCAGCGCCGAACGCACCCCGCAAGGGGTTCGCGCTTCCGTTCGCCCTGAAAAGCTCCCGGCGGGTGATCCGCTCGCGCAGCTCGACGGCACCACATCCGCAGTCCGTTTTGATATGGATGTCTTCGGTCTCTCGATCATTGAGCATAAGCCCGGCGTGATCGCGACAGCTTACGGACTGCTTGCAGATTTTATTCGAGCAGTGAAGTCTTGAATCCAGCGCAATCCTTAGCGACAATCCTGAAGGCGACATGAGCGCATCCGCATCGCAATCGAATAAGCCGCAAGCGACGCGCGCCACATCCAGAACGCTCGACGTGAACTGGGTGCGCGCCCAGTTTCCATCGCTCCAACAGATTGTGAATGGCCATCCAGCGGCATTCCTCGATGCGCCGGCGGGCACGCAAGTGCCTCAGCAGGTCATCAATGCCGTGCGCGAATATTTTGAGACCTCGAACGCCAACACTTGCGGTGCATTCGCTACCAGCCGCCGAACCGACGCAATGATCGCCGGGGCGCGCGCTGCCATGGCTGATTTTTTCAATTGCGATCCTGCGGAGGTTTTCTTCGGTCCAAACATGACCACGCTCACGTTCGCGTTAGCGCGTGGCATTGGCCGCGATCTCAAACCCGGCGACGAAATAGTGGTCACTACGCTGGACCATGATGCTAACGTTGCGCCCTGGCGCGCTCTTGAGGATAGTGGTGTTGTAGTTCGGCAGGTGGATATTCGCGAGGACGACTGCACTCTCGATCTCGATGACTTCCGCCGGAAAATAACGCCTCACACCAAGCTGGTCGCCGTCGGCTATGCCTCAAACGCCGTCGGCACAATCAATCCGGTCCAGGATATTATTCGCCTCACCCATGACGCAGGCGCGCTTGCTTTCATCGACGCCGTGCACTATGCGCCGCATGGCTCAATCGACGTCCGAACGCTCGACTGCGATTTTCTCGCCTGCTCACCTTACAAATTTTTCGGCCCTCACATGGGTTGTATCTATGGCAAACGCGATTTATTGATGCGTTTCCGACCCTACAAAGTCCGGCCAGCACCGGAGGCCTTGCCCGATCGCTGGGAAACAGGAACGCAGATACACGAGGGACTGGCCGGTGTAACCGCCGCAGTCGACTACATGGCAGACCTTGGTCGCCACGTCGATCCTGACGTTACCGATCGTCGGAACGCTCTCATCAGCGCACATAATGCAATGCGTGAACACGAAATGAGCCTCGCCGCGCGCATGATTCGAGGACTGCTCGAAATTCCGGGCTTGCGCTTTTATGGCATCTCCGATCTAACCCGTTTTCACCAGCGCGTGCCTACTGTCGGAGTGCGCCTCGGCGGCCACACTCCTCTCGAATGCGTGAAGTTCCTGGGCGATCGCGGGATTTTCACATGGGATGGCAATTACTACGCGCTTAATTTGACTGAGCGTCTCGGTGTCGAAAAAACTGGCGGCCTTCTGCGCATTGGCCTCGTCCACTACAATACGATTGAGGAAGTCGACCGCTTGTTATCAACTCTTCTTGAGCTCGCAAAGTCAACTTCCCATAGGCAATCCTAATCGTGTACAGCACAACCAATCCTGACTGAGATGCCCAGGCGACCAAAGCCCATCGTGCTCACCGTTCTTGACGGTTGGGGCTACTCGCCCGAAACAAAGGGCAACGCCATCGCTCTTGCGCGCAAGCCGAATTACGATGCATTGTTGAAGAAATTCCCCAATGTCCTCATTCACACTGCGGGGCCGTTCGTCGGTCTGCCGGAAGGACAGATGGGCAATAGCGAAGTCGGACATCTCAATATCGGCGCAGGACGAATTGTCCAGATGGACATCACGCGCCTCGATGCAAAGATTGCTTCCGGGGAATTCTTTCGTGAGCCTCTGCTTCTCCAGGCCATGGAGCGCGGGCGCGTGCATCAGCTTCACCTAATGGGCCTCGTCAGCGATGGCGGCGTGCACTCACATATCAATCATCTCTTTGCTCTGCTCCAGATGGCGAAACAGAACAATGTTTCCCATGTCTTCATTCATGCCTTCACGGACGGGCGCGACACTCCCCCGAATTCCGGTGTGGGTTTCCTTCAGCAGCTCCAAAAGAAAATGAATCAGCTCGGGCTCGGAAAAATTGCCACTGTCAGCGGGCGCTATTACTCCATGGACCGCGACAATCGCTGGGAACGAATCCAGCGTGCCTATGACGCGATGGTTCATGGAAAAGCAGAGGCTAAGTTTCCCGACCCGGTCTCTGCATTGAAAGCAAATTACGAACGTCTGATCACCGATGAATTTATCGTGCCCGCCGTGATCACGAGCAGCGATCAGTCGTCCCTGACGGCCGTCATTCGCGATGAAGACGCGGTAATCTTTTTCAATTTCCGCGCAGATCGTGCGCGCCAAATGACTCGCGCACTTGCTGAACCCGGTTTCAAGGAATTCGCAGATCCTGCTCGGCCCAAAGATCTCTTCTATGTCGGAATGACTCAATACGAAAAAACATGGCCGTGGCTTCGCTATATTCAAGGTCCGGAAAAACTCGAGCAAATCCTCGCGCAAGTCTTTGGTGAAATGGGCTTCAAGAATCTACGCTGCGCGGAAACCGAGAAGTATGCGCATGTTACATATTTCTTCAATGGTGGTGTCGAAAAGCCTTACACGAACGAAGAGCGCATCCTCGTCCCTTCACCAAAAGTGCCGACCTACGATTTGCAGCCTGAGATGTCCGCCGCGGGAGTCACCGCTGCTGTCGAAAAAGCGATTAGCAAAGGTGACTTCGACGCCATAATCATGAACTTCGCAAATGCCGATATGGTTGGTCACACGGGCAAGCTCGAGGCCGCGATCAAAGCCGTCGAAACTGTTGACCAATGTCTGGGTCGAATCCATGCCGCGCTTGCACCTCGCGGCGGGGCTTGGATCATAACTGCCGATCATGGTAACGCCGAGATGATGGTTGATCCCGTCACCGGGGGACCTCACACCTATCACACAACAAATCCCGTTCCGTTCATTTTGCTCAGTGAGGACAATCAAGTTCGCTTGCGCCCCGGCGGGTCACTCCGCGACATTGCCCCAACCCTCTTAGGTGTTCTTGGCATTCCTGCGCCCCAGCAAATGACCGGGCGCGACCTGCGCACGCCTTCTCGATGAACCGCACACTCCCCGAGAAAACCAAGCTGGTCATCTGCATTTGGCACAAGTTCACCCTTTGGCAGCCTCCGCCTGCATTTGCGGACGGCTTTCGTCGCCGTTGGCCGGCCATGAACGTCGTTCATTTGCCCACGTACGAGCACGTCACTGAACATCTACCTGATACAGACATTCTCGTTGGCTTTTCAATTCGGCGCGAACAGTTTGCCACTGCAAAAAAACTGAAATGGATTCACTCAACGGCTGCCGGTGTCGGACAACTCATGTATCGCGAGCTGCGTGAAAGTGGCATCGTGCTCACTAACGCTCGCGGTATTCATTCCAAGCCGATGGCGGAACATATCCTGGGAATGATTATTGCGATGTCGCGCCGCTTTCTGGACGCATTCCGCTTTCAGCGCACAGCGCATTGGGCGCAGCAGGAAATTTGGGATGCTCGCCCCTTCGAACTGAATGGCAAGATCCTTTTGATTATCGGATTCGGCTCGATTGGATGCGAACTGGCCAGGTTGGTGCCGCCAATTGGTATGCGCGTCTGGGGCATCACGCGTTCAGGTCGAGGCGATGCCCAGCTTGCAGAGCGCATTTTGCCAATCACGGAGCTGCATTCAGCGTTGCCGCAAGCAGACTTCGTTGTTGTCGCCGCTCCTGAAACACCGGAAACCAAGCGTATGATCGGGAAAAAGGAGCTGGCGCTAATGAAGGGTACCGCTCATCTGATCAACGTCGCCCGAGGCACGCTCGTCGACCAGAATGCGCTCATCGGCGCTCTTCGCACGCGTAGAATTGCCGGCGCTGCACTGGACGTAACCGAAGAGGAGCCCCTTCCTCCGGAGAGCCCTCTTTGGCGGCTGGAGAATGTCTTCATCACCCCGCACATCAGTGCAGCCACAGATCTTTTATGGGACCGGCAGGAGAGACTGCTCGTGGAGAATCTGGAACGCTGGTTTGGCGGCCGCGAACTGCTGAATCGTGTGGATCTTCAGCGCGGCTACTGAACCTGAGGACTCTCAACTCGACAACTAATCGCCAGCAGACGCATTCGCCGCCTGATAACCAGCTCTGGCGTAGACGACGACTTTCTTCATTTTGCCTTTCTTGTTCGCGATCAT
>JASHYE010000328.1 GCA_030043155.1 Candidatus Acidiferrales bacterium
TCTCTATGATGCCGATAACTTTGGTGATGCCATTGCTTGTTTCAAGCGAAGCTTGGAAATCAATCCCAGGAATTTGCAGGCACACCTGAACAGCGCGAACACGCTCCGCATGCTGCGACGGTATCAAGAGGCCCTCGCACTGTGCGAGGAAGCCCTCGCCATTCATCCCAGATACGGGAATCTTTGGAATGCGAAGGCTCTTATCCTCTCGGAGATGGGTGATGCCGAGACGGCACTCGTTGCTGTCAATCGAGCATTAGAGATCGAAGCAAATCGATCCGGCTTCTGCCGGAACAAGGGCACGATTCTTGCGAGCTTGGGAATGGCACCAGAGGCAGAGAAATGGTTCGGGCGCGCTAAGGAGTTGAGCGAATCAGAGAATCGACACCAGATCAAAGCTCGTGTAGCAGAACTGGAGGGGGAGTTTGAGCGGAGTCGGCCAACAAGAACCGAACAAACAGGAGAGTTGAATTGACGCCTTGGGCTTCGGTTCGACGTTACTTCTTGGCCTACGTTGTGGGGCTTGCGCGGGGGGCGGGGAGTGCGATACTTCAGAGCTGGCATTCATGAGTTGACGGCATTGAGCTGACGGTCACAGAGCAGACAATCGCTGAGAGTCATGGTGGATTTGAGGTCGAGAGAATGGACACACCCAAGGAATTAAACCAGATCGTTCTGCCGCAACCCGTGGTCGGTCCGCTCACGCGCGCGGCGATCTTTCTGGTTGTTTGCATTCGTCCGGAGCAGGAGTCCTTTGCGGCAATGCGAGCATTCGTCGCGGACCTCGCCGGACTGATACGCGCGGTTGAATTTCGCGACGTGGAGGCGGGCGTCACGTGCGTGGTCGGATTCGGCTCGGATGCCTGGGACAAGCTTTTTGGCGCGCCTCGCCCGGCCGAGCTTCATGCGTTTCGGGAGATTCGCGCAAATGGGCGGTGCGCGGTGTCCACTCCGGGTGACGTCCTCTTTCACATTCGAGCCAAACGGCACGACCTCTGTTTTGAATTGGCGGCGCAGATCATGGACAGCATCGGAGATGCGGTTTCGGTTGCCGACGAAGTTCATGCCTTCCGATATTTCGATGATCGCGATGTGGTCGGGTTCGTCGATGGCACGGAAAATCCGCGAGGCGATGCAGCGCGCGAGGCTGCCGTCGTCGGTGGCGAAGACCCAGCGTTCGCGGGAGGAAGCTACGTCATCGTGCAGAAATATCTACACGACATGAAGAGATGGAATGCTCTGCCGGTGGAGACGCAGGAGGGCATTATTGGCCGCAAGAAACTCTCCGATATTGAACTGAAGGACGCCGACAAGGCGCCGTTTGCGCACAATGTGCTGACTACGATTGAGGAAAATGGAAAGGAAGTAAAAATTTTGAGAGACAACATGCCTTTCGGGCGGCCAGGTCACGGGGAGTTCGGTACCTACTTCATCGGATATAGCCGCAGTCCGCGCATCACAGAAACGATGCTGCAAAACATGTTCGTGGGCCGACCAGTTGGCAATTACGACCGGCTGCTCGATTTTAGCCATCCCGTCACCGGCAGTTTGTTTTTTGCGCCGTCATCGACATTTCTCGACAAAATCAGCTGAGACGGGCCGCGTACCTAGTAAGCGCCAGTTGGAGCGGGAGCGGATTTGGCGACGTGATGCTGGCCGTGCTTCGGGCAGGGAGCGGCGAGCTGTTCGATTGAGACTGGCCGCGACCTGACTACATTGCGCGGATGAGACGCGCAAAAGGAAGAGAAGAGGCAACGTCTGTTTTCTGGCACGGCTGAAGCCGCGCCCTGACAAAGAAAATGCCAAGGCGAGATCCTTCGCTACGCCTGCCTGCGGCAGGCAGGCTTCACTCCGCAGAAGCATCCGGAGCGCGAAGGGCGCGCTGCGCTCAGGATGACAACGCAAACGCGGACGACTCAAATTTTGCTCCGAGCAGGGATTGCTCTGGGGTGCAGGCGGATCTCTTAACTCAGTCCGCGAACGGATATTTGAGATAGGGCTTAGAGACGCTGACGACTGTGTCATTGGGCGAGGAAAATCCCGCTTCGTTTACGATCGCGGCCTTGAATTTGACTTCGATCTTGATGAACGCGCATTTCGAGTAAACGTAGCGCGTTGTGGAAGATGATTTTGAGAAGAATTGAAGTCCGCCATCGCGCCGGAAGTTCTTTTCGACGTCGGCGCGGGTCATTCCAGGTTTTATGTGCGAGGAATCGGCGATAGCTTGTCTGATGATGGTGCAGGAGTTTTGTGGCGGCACCGCGGTCTGAGAGATTGTTGGCTGAAGCCAAATAAAAAGGGCGCAAATCATTCCGGTCGAAGTTTCATTTTCATTTTGACACCCGATGTGAAGTTGAGTGCACTTCATACTTGACTTGGTCTTTCCAAGCTACTGGGATGCGGAAAGCTTGGCAAGTGCGCCTAAGAAAATCCACGCGACTCGGAGAGGCGCCTGCCCGCCGGGCAGGCGCCGAAGGGCCCTTAATTCCTTAGGTTAAACAAGCCCCGCCCCTAACTTGTAATGCAATCGTAATAGTGTGCTGGAAGAGTTGAGCGACGGGCGAATTCGGCGGAGCGCGGAAGCGGGGAATTGTGACAAAATGGCGGCGGTTTTGGGTGGTTGTAGCGAGCGGCTGACTACCTTGCGCCCTTCGATATTGCCCGCCGTGGCGGGCAAGCTCAGGGCAAGCGGGTGAAGAAGCGCAAGAGGAAGAGTGAAGACGTTTTTTTCTGGCACGGCTGAAGGCAGTGAAGCGCGGAGCGGTGAATGTGACGGTTGTGCGGCGGTGAGGTTTGGGACGGAGAGGGCCATTTTTTCACAGCGGGCAGAGAGATTGAGCAAGGGGGCCACGCAGCCGAAACGACATGAGTGCCTGACTACATTGCGCGGATAAAACGCCCCGACAAAGGAGTCGGGGCAGGCGCAAAAGGAAAAAATCCAAAAGGCAAATTGTTATTGTCGCGGTTGAAACCTGCCTGCGGCGGGCAGGCCGCGACCCACAAAGATGTGCCTTATAGCGAAGTTCGGCGAGGAAGAGTCATTCCGGCAAAAAGCCGTGAGGATCAGGGAAAAAAGTCGGAGCGGGTACAAAAGGAAAACGCTAAAGGCAACCGGCGATTGTTGCGGCTAAAACCTGGCCGCCCAAGCGGGTAAACGGCGGGCAGGCCGCGAGTCATAAAACGGTCGCAAAGGTGTCAAATAGCTCGAAACGGCGGCGCTGGAAACACGAACGAAGAAGTTTGGCGAAGGCTGTTTGGTTGAGGAGAGGGGAATGAAGCGGACGACGGTGGGCACGGTGGCGATGATTGTGGCGATTGTGGTGGCGGTGTTTTTTGCGACGCGGCGCGAGGCGGGGGAAAAGCAGGAGCAAGGCAAGAAGCCGGGGCATTTTCAGGAGCCGCCATCGATGGAAACAGAGGCTGTGTTGCCGACGGGGATGACGATTACGCCGATGGCGGCGCCGGGAGCCTTTTTTGTGCCGCTCAATCCTGGGCTCGAGGATTTTCCGGCGTACGTGGCGGGGCAGCCGGTGACGAGTGTGATTTCGCCGGATGGAAAAACACTGCTGGTGCTGACGAGCGGATACAACGAGATGGACGACGCGTCGGGGCGGCGGATCAAGCGGGATTCGAATGAGTATGTTTTTGTGTTCGATATTTCGACGGACAAGCCGGCGCAAACGCAAGTGATTCAAGTGGCGAATACGTTTGACGGGATTGCGTGGAATCCGAGCGGGAATGAATTTTACGTCGCGGGCGGAGTGGATGACGATGTGCATGTGTTCGCGCAAGACAATGGGCAGTGGGCGGAAGCAATGCCGGAAATCAAGCTGGGGCACGGGCATGGGTTGGGAATTGAGGTGAAGCCGGAAGCGGCGGGGATTGGCGTGACGGCGGATGGAAAAAAGCTGGTGGTGGCGAATTTCGAAAATGATTCGGTGAGCGTGGTGGATGTGGCGACACACGAAAAGACGGCGGAGCTGGATTTGCGTCCGGGAGGCGGAGTGGCGGGAGGGGAGTTTCCGTTCTGGGTGGTGACAAAGGGAAATGATACGGCGTATGTGTCGAGTCCGCGGGACAGGCAGATTGTGGTGCTGGATATTTCGGGCGCGCCGAAGGTGAAGGAGCGAATCAAGGTACCGGGAGAGCCGGGGAAGATGATTCTGGATCATGAGAAAAGATTCTTGTATGCGGCGCTGGCTACGGATGACGAGGTAGCGGTGTTTGATACTGCTCTAGACAAAATGATGGGAACAATTGGCACGACCGCACCGGAGGCGACATTCTTAAATTCGGGAAGGCTGATGGGGAGCAATCCGAACAGCTTGGAGTTGTCGCCGGATGAGAAATACCTCTATGTGACTAATGGAGGGGCAAATTCTGTTGCGACGATTGAAAATATCCCTTCGGGACTCAAGCGGTTTCTTGTTGTGAATGCGATCGTAGGGGCCGGCCCTCCTCCGCCGGGCCGGGTGACGGGATTAATACCGACGGGGTGGTATCCGAGTTCGGTGAGCGTGAGTCCGGATGGGAAGATGCTGTACGTGCTGGACACGAAGAGCGTGCCCGGGCCGAATCCGGGGGCGTGCCGGAACACGACTTCGATTGCGCGCGGCGGGCTTGATGGGTGCTATGCGCAGAATGAATACATTTTGCAATTGAACAAGGGAGGGTTCGAGGCGATTCCGACGCCGGAGGGAAATGAGCTGGCGTCGCTGACGAAGCAGGTGGCGCAGAACGATCATTACGTGAGCGATTCCGAGCGGGCGGCGAATGAAAAAACGATGGCGTTTTTGCACGAGCACATTCAGCACGTGATTTACATCATCAAGGAGAACCGCACGTACGATCAGGTGCTGGGAGATTTGCCGGAAGGGAATGGGGATCCGAAACTGGCGGTGTTGGGAAAGGCGATCAGTCCGAATCATCATGCGATTGCGGAGCAGTTTGTGGACCTGGACAATTTTTATTGCAGCGGAGACGTGAGCGGGGAGGGATGGAACTGGTCGACGGCGGCGCGGGCTTCGGACGTGGTGGAGAATACGTATCCGATTAATTATGCGGACCGTGGATTGACGTACGACTACGAGGGAGAGAATCGGAATATCAATGTGGGGATTGCTTCGCCGGCGGCGCGAAGGAAGGAGAATCCGGATACGCCGGACGATGACAATTTGCTGCCGGGGACGAACGATGTGGACGCGCCAGATGGTCCCGGGGGCGATGCGGGAACGGGATACTTGTGGGATGCGGCGCTGCGGGCGCATTTGACTCTGAGGAATTATGGATTTTTTCTGGAAGGCGGAAGATACGACCCACCGACGGCGAAGAAAGGGCTGATACCGGTGATTCGCGAGCCGTACAAGACGAAGACGCGCGTGGCGTTTCCGGACAGGGCGGCGCTGATGAACGTGACGGATCCGTATTTTCGGGGATTCGATTTGAAGCTGCCAGATTATTGGAGGTATGAGGAGTGGAAGCGCGAGTTCGATGGTTATGTAAAGAGCGGGAAGATGCCGAATCTGGAGATGGTGCGGCTGATGCGGGATCACTTCGGCGATTTTGCGGACGCGATTGACGGGACGGGCACGGTGGAAGCGGAGATGGGAGACAACGACTACGCGATTGCGAAAGTGATCGAGGATGTGGCGCACAGCCCGTTTGCGAATAGCACGATCATTTGCATTGTGGAGGATGATGCGCAGAA
>JASHYE010000329.1 GCA_030043155.1 Candidatus Acidiferrales bacterium
CTACTCGTAGCGGAGGGCCACCATAGGATCGACGCGAGTCGCGCGGCGAGCGGGCACGAAACTGGCAAGCAGCGCAATCGAGGCCAGTAAGAGAGAGGCCGTTAAATAAGTGAGCGGGTCGAGCGGCGCAATCCCAAACAGGAAATTTCCGACGAGCCTCCCGAGCGCCGCAGCTGCCACGATTCCGACTAGAACGCCGATTCCGACAATCACCAGTCCCTGGCTCAAAATCATTTTCAAGATTTGCCGCGACTGAGCTCCAAGAGCCATGCGAATACCGATCTCATGCGTACGCTGGCCTGCGGAATAAGAAATCACTCCGTAAACACCAACGACAGCGAGAGCAAAACCAATCAAACCCAGAGCGCCGGCGATAGCTGCCGCCAATTGAAAAAGAAGGAAGCCGTTCGCAGTGTCGAGCGCGACGGTCATTGGCTGGACGTCGAAGACGGGAATGGCAGGTTCGATGGAATGAATCAAATTCACGACATCAGGAGCCAACGCGTCGGGAGCGCCGAATGTGCGCAACTGAAGCGTGGCCATTGGATTGTAGTCTTGCGTCAATGGGATATAAAAGAACGGTTCCTCCGGCGCGAACATAACGTCATCGCGGCTGTCCTTCGAGACGCCGACGACTTCAATGGGATGCTTAGGATCATTCGTAGTGCTGAAACGGTGGCCAATCGGATTTTGTCCATGCCAGAATTGATCAACGAATTTCTGATTGACCACCGCGACGCGTGGCGAATCTTGGGTATCGGACTCCTGAATATCGCGGCCCTGAAGCAGGGGAATGCGCATGGTGGTGAAGTATCCTGAGGAAATCTGATTGTAACCTGCTCCCGGGATCTGTCCATTCGGTTGGGGCGGATAGCCCTCAATATTGAGATTAGTGAACCAATTGCTATAGGCCATGGGCACGCTGACGGCCAAACTGGCGGATTTTACTCCCGGAAGAGCGCGGGCATGCTCGAGCAAAGTCCGTTGAAATTCCAGCGTTTGATTTTTGTTGTAGCCGACTTCATGCGTGTCGATGGTGACATTGAGAAGGTGCGTGGGATCAAAGCCCAAATCACTGTGTTGAGCTTTTTCCAGGCTGCGCACAAAAAGCCCGGCGACAATCAGCAACATGAGTGAGCTACCGACTTGCGCAATGACTAGCGCGCTACGGAGGCGCTGGCGCTTGCCGGTGGAAGTGCGCCCGCTTTCGCGGAGGATATCGGTCAAATTGGCGCGAGCGGCGCGAAGCGTGGGGGCTATGCCGACGAGCACGGCCGTAAAAACTGCCGCAATGAGCGCATACACAAAAACGCGCCAGTCAAAACGGAAATCGAAAACGGTGGGCAGTACCGTGTGCATCGAAATCGAGCCCATCCACCGGGCAGCGATGATTCCGAGGGCAATGCCGCCAAGGGCGCCAAGCACAGCGAGAAGAAGGCTTTCCGTGAGCAATTGGCGGGTCAAGCGGCCGCGCGTGGCGCCGAGCGCGGAGCGCATCGCGATTTCGTGCTGGCGGGTTGCGGCGCGCGCGAGGCATAGGTTCGCGATGTTCATGCAGGCGAGGCAGAGCAGCGCGGCAGCGAGCGTAAGAAATAATGCGCTTACCATCGGCAGCACGTTTGGGTTGGTCGAGTTAATGATCAGCGAAGCGGGTCCAAGCGGGACTGCGCTTACGGTCATCTCGTTGTGATTTTGCTCAGAAAGCCGCTGTGCGATGACGCGAAGCGCCGGCTGAGCTTGCGCGATGCTCACATCAGGTTTCAGGCGCGCGATGACATGCAAGTCGGAATCTGTTTCGTCGGTTAAGAAATTGCTTGGTGCGTCGTTGAAAGTCGGCGCCATGGCCAGGGGCATGTAACCCTGCGTGTCGATCAAATTGGAAAGGCCGTGAAAGCCTTGGGGTGTTACTCCCACGATGGTGACGGGATGCCCATTGACGGACGCTTTGCGGCCAATCACTGAGCGATCACCATTGAAGTGCGATTTCCAAAATGCATAACTGATGACGAGAACCGGATCAGCCCCGATGACCTTTCCTTCGGACGGGAGAATCAAACGGCCCAAAGCAGGCTTGATGCCCAGAAGGGCAAAGAAATTGCCATCCACGTAAGCAGACCACATCGGCTGACTCTTTCCGCCGAGGCTCAGGCCGTCCATCTGATAAGGCTGGCCCGCAGATATGTCGGTGAAGATACCGGAAGCCTGCTTTTGAATCTGGACGTAATCTCTGTAGGAGAAAGTGGTATTCGTGCCGGTATTTTTCCACGTGGAAAAGAGAATCGCGACTTTATCGGGTTGGTGAATGGGAAGCGGCCGGAGAAGCAGACAATCAACCAAACTGAAAATGGCGGTGTTGGCGCCAATACCAAGGGCAAGCGTGAAGACGGCGACGGCCGTGAATCCGGGAGATTTGCGGAGCATCCGGAAGGCGAAGCGAATGTCCTGAGCGAAAGAATCCAGCAGCGGCAAGCCGCGATAATCGCGGACGGATTCTTTAATCTGATCCGCGCCGCCGAGCGCGAGATTGGCCGCACGGCGCGCTTCTTCCGGAGACATGCCGCGCTGGATGTTTTGCGCGACGAGCAAGGAGAGATGTGTTCGCAGCTCCTCATCGAGCATGTGATCGCGCTGGCTATTTTGAGATGCCGCGCGAACGCGAGCGAAAATCTGACGAAGCCAGTTCATCGCGTCACGCCTTTTGCGCGCCTGTAAGCAGTCGCGTGATGATCGATGCCATGCGCTTCCAGCTTTGAGTTTCCGCCGCAAGCTGCTTCCGGCCTGCTTTCGTGAGCGAATAGAAGCGGGCGCGGCGATTGTTTTCAGAGACGCCCCATTTCGAGCGAATCCATCCGCGCTGCTCCAAACGCACCAGCGCGGGATAGAGCGTGCCCTGATTGAGGAGCAGCACGTCGTCCGAGATTTGTTCGATGCGCCGCGCGATTCCAAATCCGTGCAGCGCGCCCAGCGTGTCCAGAGTTTTCAGGACGAGCAGATCGAGCGTGCCCTGCAGAACTTCCGTTTTGCTTCCCGTGATCATGTCACCGCCCTGTTGATGTTCAACAGGACGATATTTCAACTCATGTTGAATGTCAACAGGAATTAGAACGTCGTCGAGCGATACTCGGGAATTCCGCGAGCGACGTTGACAGCCGCGGAATGGGCGGCTAGACTCCCAACACCTTTGGGTTGCGTTTCCCCCAGCGGAACCGTTCGAACCCGAGGACCCGCGAGGCGGATGCGGCTTTGCGGCACCCCACCGGAATTTACTCAGGCCTTCAAGTTAAGCGAAAGGATGCGAAAATGAATCAAGATAAGGTGCATGAAATGGCGGTTCGCGTCATCGGTGATACAGGAGGTGCGTTCACGATGGCGCTGGCCTATATCGGCGATCAGCTGGGGCTGTTCAAAGCAATGGCCGGCGCGGGCCCGCTGCGGAGTCCGGCGCTGGCTGCAAAGACGCAGCTGAACGAGCGCTACGTTCGCGAATGGTTGCGCGCGATGGTCGCGTCCGAATACATCGAGTATGACGTTAACACGGACACCTACCGCATGACCGAAGAGCAGGCTTTTGTGCTCGCCAATGAAGACAGCCCGATTTTTGTCGGCGGCGCTCTCCAGTTCACGGCGCCCTCGATCTGCAATGTCTACAAAATCGCCGAGGCGTTCAAAAAGGGCGGCGGCATACCGTATTCGGAAATTGGCGATGAAATTCCGCACGCGATTGAGAGATTGTTTCGCCCGGGATATCTGAATTTCCTGGCGAAGGACTGGCTCGGCGCGGTGCCCGGACTCGTGGCGCGACTTGAAAAAGGCGCTGCGATTGCGGACATCGGGTGCGGCGCAGGACAATCGAGCGTCACGATGGGCAAGAGTTTCCCCAAATCGAAAGTGCTCGGCATCGATTATCATCCGCCCAGCATTGATCGCGCGCGAAAACTCGCGGCCAAGGAAGGCGTGAACAATGTCGAGTTCCTGCAGGCGGCGGCACACGAAATCCCTGCCGGTAAAAAGTTCGACCTGATTTGCAGTTTCGATTGCATTCACGACATGGTGGACCCAAAAGCGACAGTGCGAGCAATTCGTAACGCGCTGGCGGATGATGGCGTGTACGTTTGGTCGGAGCCGAATGCAAACGCACACGCACACGAGAACCGCAATCCCGTCGGCAAAATGTTCCACGCAATCAGCCCGATGCACTGCATGACTGTGTCGCTGGCCTACAACGGCGCGGGACTGGGGACGGTGATTGGCGAAGAAGGCGCGCGGGCGCTGGCCAAAGAAGCTGGATTTTCGCATTTCGAGAAGCTGCCGATCCAGCATCCGCTGAATCAATTTTTTGCGCTGAAAAAATGAAGCAGTGGCTAGAAGCCATCTCATAAATGCTGGTTAGGGGGTCGGAGCTTTGGCTCCGACATCAAAGGCCAAGAAAAATTGGGCTTTAGCCCCTGAGGGAATAACTCTCTTCGGCCCATGCCTATTTATGAGATAAGGTCTAGTGGCAGCAAGCAAGGCGGGCCGGATTCGCGACTGGACACAGATGACAGTTTTCATGTCTGCGACATCAACGGCTACGATCTGCAAATCTGCAGGCGGGACATGAAGCCGTGAAAAGCAGCACGCATGCTATCCGGCTTGCCAAAGCCAAAGGAGATTTTATGAAGCGCGGCACTTTGTCTGCCTTAATCCTTGCTACAGCTCTTTCCATGTTCCTCATCTGCCCGGCGCTCGCGCGTCAGGGTACTAAAATGGACCCCAATGCCAAAACGATGACCATCGAGGGCGCGGTTCGGGACCTCGCTTGTCCCGTCCAAAATCCCTCTGGGACTGCTACCAGCTTCAGCTTGCAGTGCACCCGGGATTGCGTTAAGCATGGCTCGCCGATCATCATCCTCAGCAAGACCGGGCTGATATATTTCCCCATCTCTGCGTACATGCCCGATTCGGACCAACGGGAAAAGATGATGCCCTTTGTCGGAAAGTACGTGCAAGCCACTGGCGCGGTATTCGAGCGAAAAGGAACTCACGCCATCGCAATCACACAAATCAAGGAACTGAAGAACGTCCACATCGACACCGACGCCCGCTGACT
>JASHYE010000330.1 GCA_030043155.1 Candidatus Acidiferrales bacterium
GTTCCGTCCGGAGGATGGATTGAAGGTGACGGTGCGCGGCGGCGTGAGCGTGTATGAGGCGCGCGGCGAATATCAGATTTATGTTTCGCATATCGAGCCGGTGGGATTGGGAGCGCTGCAACTCGCGTTCGAGCAACTGAAAAACAAGCTGGAGGCGGAAGGTCTGTTTGATGCGGAACGAAAAAAGGCGTTGCCGGCGCTGCCGCGAAGGATCGGCATCGTTTCTTCGCTGCAGGGCGCGGCGATTCGCGACATTCTGCGCGTGCTGCGGCGGCGGTTTCCCAACCTGCACGTGACGCTTTTCCCGGTGAAGGTGCAAGGCGACGGCGCGGCGGAAGACATTGTGCGAGCGATCCGGCACTTCAATCGAACGGAGATGGTGGACGTGATGATTGTGGCGCGCGGCGGAGGGTCGCTTGAAGATTTGTGGGCGTTCAATGAGGAAATTGTGGCGCGGGCGATTGCGGCGTCGGAGATTCCGATCATTACCGGAATTGGACACGAAACGGATACGACGATTGCGGATTTTGCGGCGGACTTGCGCGCGCCAACGCCTTCGGCGGCGGCGGAGATTGTGGTGCGGACGCGCGCGGAATTCGAGAAACACATAGGGGATTGCGCGCGCGAGCTGGTGCAGCACATGCGGTATTTTTTCTCGGAGCGACGGCATGCAGTGCGGGATTTGACGACGCATCGCGCGTTCCGGCGACCGGGAGATATTCTGCGGCGACAACGACAGCGCGTGGATGAGTTGAATGCGTCGCTTGCGAAGGGATTGAACCGCAGAATTGATGGCGTGCGGAGAAGAGTGAATGTTTCCAGTACACGAATGGCGTCGATTGACCTGCGCAGGCGCGTGAGCATGTTGCGATTGCGAGTCGAACGACGGCAGAGCGAGTTGAGCGCGGCGCTCGAACGCGCAGTGACGCGGCGACGGCGGCGATATGCGCAAGCGCAATTGAGACTCGCATCGATGGATTTGCGCACGCGCGTGAGTCTGTTGCGGCGGAGGCTGGACCGACGCACGAGCGAATTCGCGGCGCATGCGCGGCGGTACTTGACGGCGACGCGGCGGAAGCTGGAAGCGGCGACGGTGCGGCTCGAAGAGCGCAGTCCGTTTCAGTTGCTGGAACGCGGATATGCGATTGCGTACGACGCAAAAGGGAAAGTGCTGCGGTCGGCGGAGCAAATCGCCACAGGCGACGACGTCTCCGTTCGTCTCTACCGTGGCCAAATCACGGCTACAGTAACAAGTAAGGAGGAGCTGAAACATGAGTAGGCTAGCGCTAGTCGGAGCAGCTGTTCTTGTTGGGCTTGCGACGACAATGGCGAAGCAGCCTTCAATGAGAAGTTTGTATGATCAACACTGCTGGTTTGAACTCCGCGAGGCGATTAAGGGCCGAAATGTCCCGCCTTTGTACAAGGGCACGGTCGCTTCTGCATTCAACGAGAAGAGATTAGCAGTTACTTACTTGAACCAAGCCATCAAGGAAAAACCTGACTCCGATATCGCAATAGATGCGCACGAAGCGCTCGCGGACCTCTATATTCGTTTGGGGAAATACCACCAAGTCGTTGAACAGCTTGATGAAATCCTAAAGATTAAATCAGGGCGTCAGGACGTGGAGAATGCTCGCATTGTATACGCCGCATGGAGCAGGCACCCGGACCTGTTGGTCCAAAAAGGTCGACCAGACAGCTTTCTTGCCGATGTCACCAAAGACGGAGTGAGACTCCCAGTCCACATCCACGGCAAGACCGTTCACTGGTTGTTGGACACTGATAACAACGTCTCAGTCATGAGTGAATCGGAAGCCAAAATGCTAGGAGTCAAGGTTGACGAATCTTCTGCAGATCTTGGTGATTCAGCCGGGGGAGCGACGAAGGCGCATACAGCCTTCCTTGACCAGCTCACAATTGGCAATGTCCAGGTGACTAATGTTGGGTTCGTGGTCTTGCCGGATTCGCGGGAGCCCATGAGCGGCTGGAAACCAAGCTACAAAGGTATAATCGGCCTGCCAGTTATCATCGCGTTGCAATCTATCGCCTGGAAATCAGATGGGACATTTGAGATAGGCGCGAGCCCCGATGTTTCCCCAGGGGCCAGTAGGAATCTGGCGTTTGATGACCTCTCCCCTATAACACGCGTGCGGTGTGGGGATAAAGGGCTCGATTTCATTTTGGATACTGGCAATCAGGGGGGTACCCAGCTCTGGACTCGATTCGCTAAGGATTTTCCGGCGCTAGTAAAGCGGAGTGGAAGTACGGCTCGCCATCAAGTAACGGAATTCGGCGGTTCGACCATGAGGGAGATTACCGAGCTGCCTGAAGTTCAACTCCAGGTTGGAGGATTGAAGGCGACGCTTCAACCCGCGCGAATCTTTTCCAAGCCAATCGGGGATGATTTACACGCTGGACTTCTCGGCATGGACGTGCTTGGCCAAGCCCGAGAAGTGCGAATTGACTTTCGATCGATGACGCTGAAGCTGCTACGATAAAACGCTACTCTTCCGAGTTAGCTCCCGCAGTTACCTTTAGCACGGCGAGAAATGCTTCTTGCGGGATGTCGACGCGGGCGACGCGTCGGCGGTAGCGCGCCGGCAAAAAACGCTGGAACACCGGGACGCGTGGCTTATTCTTCATCTGACGTGCCTGCCGCTACTTTTAGCACTGCTAAGAATGCTTCTTGGGGAATGTCGACACGACCCACGCGCTTCATGCGCTTCTTGCCTTCCTTCTGGCGTTCGAGGAGCTTGCGTTTGCGGGTGATGTCGCCGCCGTAGCATTTGGCGAGAACGTTTTTGCGCAAGGCGCTGATGGTTTCGCGGGCGATGATGCGGCTGCCGATGGCGGCCTGAATGGGAACTTCGAATTGCTGGCGCGGAATCAATTTGCGGAGACGCGTTGCGAGTTCGCGGCCGCGTTCGTAGGCTTGATCGCGATGGCAGATGAGCGTGAGCGCGTCGACGGGCTCGCCGCCGACGAGAACGTCGAGCTTGACGAGGTCGGATTCGCGATAACCAGCAAGATGATAATCGAGCGAGGCGTAGCCGCGCGAAACGCTTTTCAGACGGTCGTAGAAATCGAGAACGATTTCGTTGAGCGGAAGCTCATAGGTGAGCATGACGCGCGTGGGCGAAAGATATTCGAAATTGCGCTGCACGCCGCGCTTATCCTCGCAAAGCTGGAGGATGCCGCCGACGGAATCCTCACTG
>JASHYE010000331.1 GCA_030043155.1 Candidatus Acidiferrales bacterium
GAGGAATGCCGGCGCGGAATCGAGCGCCGGTCGGGTGCAATTCAGACGCGTGCCACGGTTAGGAAGATTCGGTTCAGGGATGGAAAATTCGAAACGGTTGTGCTGGATGATGGATCCGGGCTGCTTGCGGATGCGTGCATCGCAGCTGTGCCACATGATGCCCTGCTGGAGCTTTTACCGGACGAAGTACAAGCGAATTGCCCGGCATTTCAGAAATTGAAATGCTTGCAGACTTCGCCGATCACTGGCGTTCACTTGTGGTACGACAGGATCGTTCTCGATTTGCCATTCCTGACATTGTTGGATCACACTGTGCAATGGATTTTCAACAAAAGCGCGCTGTACGGTGTGGCGAGCGGAATTGAGAAAGAAAGTGGAAGTGAAAGCGAGAGCGGACAATATCTTCAGCTGGTGATTAGCGCCTCATACGATCTGATTCCAAAAAGCCGTCAGGACATTATTGATCTTTGTGTTCGAGAATTGTGCGACGTGCTGCCAAAGGCGCGCGGCGCGCAGTTGCGCAAAGCGAATGTGGTGAAAGAAGTGCATGCGACGTTTTCGCCGCGACCCGGATCAGATACGCTGCGTCCAGCGCAACGAACAGCTCTAAGCGGTTTTTTTCTTGCGGGCGATTGGACGCGCACGGAATGGCCTTCGACGATGGAAGGCGCGGTGCGCAGCGGTTATCTGGCAGCAGAGGCGGCTCTTGAAGTCGCAAGCGCGCCTCGAAGATTTCTGGTTCCGGACTTGCCCGCTGAGGGGCTGTGCCGTTCCTGGGCAAAAGAGGCGCAGGCCTGAGAAATACCGTAGAAAGTCCCGTTATTTTCTGGCTTGCTCTGGAAGGCGGTTAGAGGTATACAGGTTGGAGAGTCCGAATCGTTTCTGGGTAAGAGAGCCTCTGATTTTCCCACTGGCAACCCGAACGTAGTTGCGTTGTGTGATGAAGCCGCACGCAGCCGATTCCAAGGACTCCGGCGACGTTTGCTCGGCTCCTGATGCAATTGCCGCATCCTTGATTTTGAGCCCTGCTGTTTTGTTTGCAGCATCATGAACCATCCCCTGGAGGAAATCGATGGAGCGGAAGTACAAGCACAAGGGGTATAGCGAGCGCGATCGCGAAGATAAGAAACGCGAGCGGCCGGCTGAACCGAGGCCGCGGCAGGAGCAAATGGGCCCGCGAACTCCGCGGATGGTCGGGACCGTGATGCGCGCGCGCTGCTCAAACTGCGGGACGATTCTGGCGCCGGGGTTTGATCAAGGCGGACAGTGTCCCAAGTGCCAGTTTGAGTTGCACAGCTGCAAGCAGTGCGTCCATTTCGACACGGGCGCGCAGTTCGAGTGCACACAGCCCATTACCGAGAGAATTCCGCGGAAAGATGTCAAAAACGATTGCAAGTTTTTTGAATTGCGGATGACGGTGGAAAAAGATACTTCGCCGGTGAACTACCCGAGCACGCCGGCTCCCGCCGCGCCGGCGGTTGTGGGCCGGCCAGACGACGCACGCAGAGCTTTTGAGGATTTGTTCAAGAAGTAGCGCGCTTCACCCTCGCATTGTGGATATGTGTCAGCCACGTCACTCGCCTGGCTCGTCGAGACTGCCTCCATAGATTGCCGGCACTTTCGCTCCCATGGCGCGGAGATATGCCGCAAATTGCCCTCGGTGGTGAACGGTGTGCGAGAGCGCCATCTGCAGGTAGATCACGCCCGGATAATCGAGCTTCCGCAAAAACGACATTGGCTTGGCAAGATAATCGCCGCTCAGTTTTGATGCCTTCTTAAAGTTCATCTCAAACTGCTGTGTGTACCACGCTGCCGCATCTCCGCCGGTTTTTATCTCTTCCGGCACAGCGCCGCTCGATGCTGCGTAAAATTCGCCCTGGAAAATCGAATCAAGAAACCACGTTTCCAACGAAATGATGTGCCAGGCGAGCTCCAGAGCGGTGCGCGCCTTGGGGTGTATTCGATAGTGGGTCTTATCGTCAGGCAGGGCTGCAATAACCTTTGCAGTGATCTGCGATTCGTGCTGCATCCTCGAAAACAGATGATTCGCGAGGGTAGATGCTTCTTCAGGGCTCATCGCTATTCCTTTTGGTCAGCTATTCAGCGACTGAGGAGCGAATCCGGCGAAATGCAGCGAGCCGATGACTCGGAAGTATATATCATGGTTGAAGGCTTGACAGAATTCGGCTTTGAACATAGTTTCGCTCCAATTACCAGGGCTTTCCCAAAAAAGGCGAAACCGGCGGAGAGATTATGTCCATGCGCAAAAGGAACCTCGGGGTATCGATTACCGTTCTCGTCGTGGTTGGCTCAGTGGGCTTTATTAACCTGAGCGAGCGTGCACGTTTTCAGGCGTTTCATACCGTAGACGTTCTGCAGCTCCTTGCTACCGGCATGTGCTACGGAATCGCGTTGGCGGGGATTTTTTCTCTCTTTCGCGGGGCTGGCAAAGAGGGAAGCGAGCGCGATTAGCTGCGAGCCTACGCAGTTGGGACTACGGGTGTCGGTTCGCCGTGAGAGGCGGCAGCCTTCTGAGCGTCCTGATTTTGCCGTGGCCGCCATCGAAGGATGGGTTTTCGCGCGGCGGCTACTTCGTCCAGCCTGCCTACTCGCGTGGCGTGTGGGGCCGTTTTAACGATTTCGGGATTCGCCTCCGCCTCCGCGGCAATGGAGCGCATGGCGTCGATAAACAAATCGCACTCTTCTTTCGACTCTGATTCTGTCGGCTCAATCATCAGTGCACCGGGTACGATAAGAGGGAATGCCGTGGTATACGGGTGGAATCCATAATCGATGAGCCGTTTGGCAATGTCCATCGTGTTCACGCCGTGTTTCCGCTGACGTGCATCACTGAAGACCACTTCGTGCATTGACGGCAGGTTGTAAGGCAAGTCGTACAAGTCTTCGAGATGCTTGCGAATGTAATTCGCGTTCAGCACAGCATCTTCGGTCGCTTGCCGAATCCCCGGACCGTAGGCGAGCGTGTACGCCAGAGCGCGCAGCAGGACGCCAAAATTTCCGCAGTAGGCGCGCACGCGGCCGATTGACTTCGGTCGATCATAGTCGAGTGCAAGCTTGCCATTCGCCTCTTTTACAACCGGCACGGGCAGAAACGGCTCCAGGATTTTCTTTACCGTTACGGGGCCAGCGCCGGGTCCGCCGCCGCCGTGTGGTGTGGAGAATGTCTTGTGCAGATTGAGGTGCATGACGTCAACGCCAAAATCGCCGGGCCGCGTTACGCCGGCCAGCGCGTTCATGTTGGCGCCATCCATATAGAGCAAAGCGCCGCGCGCGTGGAGAATCTCCGCGATTTCCGCAATGTTCTCTTCATAAACGCCTAGCGTGGAGGGGTTCGTAATCATCAGCGCCGCAACTTCATCCGTCACGAATTCGCGAAAATGCGCAATGTCGATCTGGCCGCGTTCATTCGATTTGATGTTCTGGACTTCGTAGCCGGCGATTACGACTGAAGCTGGATTCGTTCCGTGGGCCGAATCCGGGATCAGGACTTTCTTCCGTGGATTGCCTTTGCTTTCCAGATACGAGCGAATTAGCAGCAATCCGGTCAGCTCGCCCTGAGCGCCCGCCACTGGTTCGAGAGTTGCGGCGTCCATGCCGGTGATTTCGAGCAAGCATTTCTGCAAATCGTGAATGATTCGAAGGCAGCCTTGCGAAACCTCGTCCGGCTGCAGCGGATGTTCCGTCGCCAGCCCGTCCAGACGCGCCACGAATTCGTTTACGCGCGGGTTGTATTTCATGGTGCAGGAACCGAGCGGGTACATCCCCAAATCGATGGCGTAATTCCAAGTGGAAAGGCGCGTGAAATGCCGGATCACTTCAATTTCGCTGACCTCTGGAAAATCCGTTATGCCATGCCGTGCGAATTCGCCGAGCGCTTTTGCCGGATCAATCAAGGGCACGTCGAGCGGCGGCAGCTCCATCCCGCGTTTCCCAGGCAGGGATTTCTCGAAAATCAGGCCTTCATTCTGGCTGACGTGCCGCCGGGCCTTTTTTATCGTTAGACGGTCCATTTCAGTGAACGCATCGTTCTCATTCAAAGGTAAGTCTCCGGATTAAATCAGTTCGCCACGATTTTTCGGATTGCCGCCGCGAAGCGTTCGATCTCCGCGCGCGGCATCGTTTCCGTAACACACACCAGCCCTCGGCGCTCATGCCCTGGATAGTATTTCGCGAGTGCCAGAGGGCCTACAATTTTCTGCGCTAGCAACTTGTCATTGATCTCCTGCACCGGGCGCGGAAATTCCGCAACAAATTCATTGAACGTCGCGCCGGAGAAGGGAAGCGTTACGCCGGGGATTTTCTTCAACTCGTCCTGCGCAAACCGTGCTTTTGCGAGGTTTTGCGTTGCGAGTTCGCGAAGTCCCTCTTTACCCAACAAGCAGAGATGGATTGTGACGACGAGTGCATAGAGCGCTTCGTTCGTGCAGATGTTCGATGTAGCCTTTTCGCGGCGGATATGTTGCTCACGCGTTGCGAGCGTGAGGCAAAATCCGCGGCGACCCTCGGCATCGAGCGCTTCGCCGGCCAATCTGCCGGGCATCTGTCGCACGAATTTCTCCTGCGTTGCAATCACGCCAACGAAAGGGCCACCGTAACTCGGCGGTACGCCAAAGCTTTGCGCTTCCAGCGCCACGATGTCAGCTTGCTCCGGCGGTTTAACAATTCCCAGCGAAACTGGTTCCGTTACGCAATTAATCAGCAGAGCGCCTGCCGCGTGCGCGCGCTGCGCGATCGGTTCAAGCTTCTCCAGCACGCCGAAAAAATTGGGCGACTGCACGACGACCGCCGCTGCTTCATTTAGGGTTTCGTCACGAATTGCGCCCATATTGGCCTGGCCCGTTACCGCGAAACCAAATTCCTCCACGCTGATTCCCAAGTGTTTCGCGTACGTGGCCAGCACCTGTCGGTATTCGGGATGAACCGTGTTCGCCACTAGCACGTGATGGCGCCGGGTCAGGCGCTCGGCCATCAGCACGGCTTCAGTCAATGCGGTCGAACCGTCATACATTGACGCGTTAGCAACTTCCTGGCCGGCCAGCTGCGACATTAGCGTTTGAAATTCGAAAATTGCCTGCAGCGTGCCCTGGGAAATCTCGGCTTGATAGGGCGTATACGAAGTCAAAAACTCGCCGCGCTGCACAAGTGCATCGGTGACCACGCTTTTCAAATGCTGATAGACTCCTGCGCCCAAGAAAGACGTGTAGCCGCGCGAATTTTCCGCTGCTCGCGCTTTGAAATAATCAATGATCTCCATTTCGGAGAGCGGCCCGGGCAATTTCAGCGGGTCACGCACCCGGTATTTCGCGGGGATCGTTTCGAAGAGTGTTTCAATAGATTTTGCGCCGATCGCATCCAGCATCTGCCGGCGCTCAGATTGGCTTTTCGGGAGGTAACGCATCAGGCCGTCTGTTCCTTCTCCTTCTCCGCGACATATTCGGTGTAAGCCTTCGAGTCCATCAGCCTTGCAACTTCATTCGCGTCCGTCAGCTTGATTTTGACCAGCCAAGCCGACCGGTGAGGGTCTTGATTGATTTTCTCCGGCGAGGTCGACAATTCTGAATTCACTTCC
>JASHYE010000332.1 GCA_030043155.1 Candidatus Acidiferrales bacterium
TACAAGGTCATGCGCGAACGCTTCCACGCGAAAAACCCGCGCTCCTGGGCGCTGCGCTTCCATACCCAAACCGCAGGGTGCTCGCTCACCGCGCAGCAGCCTTACAACAACGTCGTCCGCACCGCCCTGCAAGCTCTCGCCGCCGTCATGGGCGGCACGCAATCTCTGCACACCAATTCGCTCGACGAAGCCTGGGCGCTTCCCACCGAATTTGCCGCAACCATCGCGCTTCGCACCCAGCAAATCATCGCCCACGAAAGCGGCGTCACCAACACTGCCGACCCTCTCGGCGGCTCATATTTCGTCGAAAAACTCACCGACGACGTCGAGCGCGGCGCCTGGGACTACATCGAAAAAATCGACGCTCTCGGCGGCATGGTTGACGCCATCGAACGCGCCTATCCCCAGCGCGAAATCGCCGAAGCCGCCTATCGCTATCAGGTGGAAGTTGACCGCAAGGAAAAAATCATCGTCGGCGTCAACGATTTCGTCGCCGAAGAAAAGCCCATCGACATTCTGCAAATCGACGAAACCGTCGCGCATCGCCAGGCCGCGCGTCTCGCCAAACTTCGCGCCGACCGCTCTTCTGCGGAAGTCGATCGCCGCCTGAACGCTCTTCGCAAAGCCGCCGAAGGCTCCGAAAACCTCATGCCCTTCATCTACGAAGCCGTCAAAGCCTACGCCACCCTCGGCGAAATCTGCGACGCCATGCGCGCCGTCTTCGGCGCCTACGAGGAAGTCGCGATTACCTAGTTCTTGTTGTCATTCCGAGGTCGGCGCATTTCGCCGATCCGAGGAATCTGCTGTTCGCCTTTTCTTTGTCCCTAGAGATTTGATATAATCCCAAAATTAATTCCTCTGATAACTGGAGCAGGTATGAGCGGAGCAAAGATTGAAATTAAGGTTGGAGGCGTTTCCTTCTCGGGCGAAGGCGAGGAGAAATGGCTAGGCGACCAACTTGAGAAGCTCCTGAAGAACCTTCCTCAGATCACGAAAATAGCACCCGAGCAGAGCAAGCGACAAGGCTGGGCAGCATGGCGGCTCAAACGCTGGGACCAAGAACGTGGGCACACTGGCCAGTTTTCTGAAAGCGAAGGGCGCATCGACAAACCAGGTCAGAAAATTTTTGGCAACGTCGGTTTGGCTGCAGGACCGCGATAACAAGCAAGAGTTGAACACTGCGGACATCAGCAAAGCTTTGACCGACAGCCACCAGTCCGGATTGACGAACCCAGCCCAGTGTCTAAATCAAAACGTCAGTAAAGGATTCTGTGAAAAGAACGGCAAGCAGTTCTTTGTCACAGACGAAGGTCGCACCGAAATTGGCTAATGGTTACCGCTTCGCAAGCTCTCTCCGCCATTCCCTCAGGTCTGCGCGATCCACTCATCAGTGAGTATCAAAGCATTGTCCAGAACTTCTTAGAGCTCCGCTGGCTTCCTTCCGAGCTAAGCGGCGGTCGATTCAGTGAAATCGTCTTCACGATCCTCGAGGGTTACGCAAAACAATCCTACCCCGCTGCGCCAAAAAAGCCTTCGAAATTTGTTGAAGCTTGCCGAAAACTCGAAAACAACGCGGGAATACCAAGAAGTTTTCAGATTCTGATCCCACGCATTTTGCCGGCGCTCTATGAAGTGCGAAACAACAGAAATGTCGGGCACGTGGGTGGCGACGTCGATCCCAACCATATGGACGCCGTGGCTGTGCTTTCTATGTGCAACTGGATCATGGCCGAGCTCGTGAGGGTCTTCCACGGACTGGACATTAAGGACGCGCAAGCAGTGGTTGATCGACTCGCCGAAGCAAAAACGCCCGTTATATGGTCAGACGGAAATATCAAGCGGGTACTACGAACCGAACTCAAACTAAAGGAGCAACTACTGCTCCTCATAGCCACCTCGCTTCCCGATGTGTCCTCAAAGGATCTCCTTGTATGGACGGAATATGATGATCCCAAGTACTTCATGAGAAGTATTCGTTCGCTTCACACAGAGCGTTTCATAGAATTCACCGAATCGACGGACAGAATACGAATCCTGCCGCCAGGTTCGGCCTTCGTCCAGCGGATGATCCGCGAGAAGAACCTCGACAAAATTTGAACGTCAGCTAAGAAATACTACTTCTCAGGTATCATCTAACGCTTCTGCTATCCAAAAAGTCATCCAGCACGGAGCGCACACTATGACCAAAAACCGTCTCGAAGCCTTCAGCGACGGCGTTGTCGCCGTCATCATCACCATCATGGTCCTCGAGATGAAGCCACCGCAGGGCGCCACGCTCGCCGCGCTTCGCCCCGTCGCTCCCATTTTCCTCAGTTACGTTCTCAGCTTCGTCTTCGTCGCCATCTACTGGAACAATCATCATCACCTGCTGCATGCCACCGAACGCGTCAATGGCGCGACGCTTTGGGCCAATCTCCATCTGCTCTTCTGGCTCTCGCTCGTTCCGTTCACCACCGCCTGGATGGGCGACGACCATTTCGCCTCCTGGCCCGTCGCGCTCTACGGAATCGTCCTGTTGCTCGCCGCCATCGCCTACTACATCCTCGTCAGGACGCTCCTCGCCTTGCATGG
>JASHYE010000333.1 GCA_030043155.1 Candidatus Acidiferrales bacterium
ACCCAATCTTTGGGCAAGGTTCCCTTTTAAGACGTTCGCCACCTGAAGCGAACTTTCGTCCCAATTCAGCCGAGCAACTGCGCGCGAACCGCTTTTTCCCAACTGGTGCCGCAGATTTTTGTCACCATACAGCCATCGAATGCTCGATGCCAGTTCCTCGGGATCCTCTGGATTCGACAGAAGAATGCCATCCTGCCCATTTATGATTAATTCCGAAGCTCCGGTCGCCAGACTGGTAATTACGGGAATCCCGCATGCCATTCCCTCTGTTATTGGCAGTGCAAAGGTATCCTCGAGTGAAGGTCCCACGACTACGTCTGCCGTGCTGTAATAAAAGATGACATCGTTTCGAGGCGGTAAGAACGTTACCGATCGGCGCACGCCATATTCCCAGGCTAGAGTTTCATACGGACCAGGATCATCCTTTCCCACAACCAGCAAACGAATGGGTAAATCGCTTAGTCGTTGGAGCGAAGCCAGGAGTATTGGTAATCCTTTGTTCTTCCAACCATTTCCAATCAGGAGCAGACAGAATTCGTCCTCCGCCAAGCGCAATTGTTTTCGTGAACTCTGCCTTAGCCGAGAGCAGTTCCGCGCGTTAAAGACGTCATGGTCCAAGCCAGCATAGATAATAGTGGGAGTCTCATTTCTTCCAAAATAGTGCTGTAGCGCCTGTGCAGTTTTCTTCGCGGTCAGGATCAGCTCATTTCGATGATTAATGTAAACACGCCTCTCCAGAGCCATGATCAGCTGATAATAGAGTTTTCGATGCAAGGCCCGCGGCCAAGATCGAATGGATTGGTGCTGCGACGCGGCTGCTCTTTCCCGCCGGCAATACTCCGCGAAAACCACATGAATTGAAATCACATCTGCGTCAAGGCAATTGATTCCTGGTGAGAAGACGAGGTCATGTCTCAGCTTGCGGATGTGCCGATCCCACCATCGCCAAACATGATTTGCACCGAACCACCAAAGATAATTCAGGAGATGAGGCCCTGGCAGCGTCGGGATCCGGTGCCATGTGATTTCTGACAGATCCAGTTCAGCAACGCGCTGGCTGTACAGGTGAACCTCAAAACGAGCGGTGAGACGCGAGATCCACTCCGCAATGATTCGCTCTGTGCCATGGTGTCGGTCAACGAAGGGCGAAAGCACCGCGATGCGGGGTTTGTTTTTGATGTTCACTGACGTGGTCCTTTATTTGGCAGCGGACGCGGTAATCAAAGAGAGGCGTTGCTCCTGGAGTAGTTCCGGCAATCGAAACAAGATCCCAATGAGCAGCCACAAAAAAGCATTATTCACGTAGTTCTGATATGCATCCAGTCCCATGTAGGACATTGCGAACAATAGCAGGAATACATACCAGACGATGGCAATCGCGATCGGAAAGAAGCGGCTTCCCTTGAGCGATCGGGCGATTTTCCAACATGCGGCTACGGTCACAGTTCCCCACAGAATCCATAACATCGGCGCGAGAATACCCATCTCAGCGATCAGTTGACCAAAGCCTTCCTCGACTGCGACGTTTGGCATTGGCTCTTTTAGGAATTGGCTGACATACTGAGCTCCAAGCGTGTCTGTTCCCGTTCCATTTCCAACAATCCAGTGGCGGCCCGAGAACGCCTTGGCCAATTCGGCCATAGGATAGGTCCAGGAGCGCGCGCCCAATTCGTATGCCGAGCTGCTGGGAAATAGCGTCTGAGAATAGAATCCGAGACGTGACGATGCCGCTGCAGGGAAAATCAACATGAACGCAGAAAGTCCCAAGCCGGCGAGAATCAAGGTGCGGCGGATGACCTTGACCAAACGCCGCCCACTCCCCCATTTCCAGGGCGCGCCCCAAATGAAGCCGGCTGAAATCGCCAGCGCACTCATTAATGAGAAGAGGAGCGCACCCCGCGAACCGCTTAGCAACGTAGCGATCGCAAGGGCCGCCATTCCGATGTAGACGACCATGCGGCCCTTTAAAGACGCCAGCACGAAGTAACCTCCGGCACCTAACCCGACAATCACCGATAAGATCAAGTACAGACCGAACCTTCCATTGCTTACAAAAACGGAACAGGGAAGAAAAAATACCTGATTCGTGAGCGGAGTAATTTTTTCCAGAGAACCCAGCTCTCGAATATCGGCCTGCAACGTCGGTGGATTCAGAAACTGAGGGCCCACGATACCCTGAATGATCCCAAGACCAGAGATCAATACCGCAAGAACCATGAATACAAGCAGGAAACGATGGAGGTCATCCTCGCTTCGAATGAGCGCATATGCCAGAAACATGAGGGGAACATAGTAAAAATCGACTTTGAGGCCGAGCGCTCCATAGAACGGGCTCGGTGAGTACGGATTGAACACCTGCAGAACAGCAAGCCAAAAAAACAAGCTCAACACCAAGAGAAATGGTGGGCGAAATACCTTCGCGTGTTTGCGGCGGATGGCCAAGAGCAGGGATATATAGCTGAGGCCGGCGAGGCAATCCTTTGCAAAAAAGATAGCCATGTTGTTGCCAAGGTACTTTCGAATGAGATCCTCGAACATGAGCCAAACGATGAAAAAGTAGAAGCCGGCACGCCAATTTCGAAGTATCGCGAACGCAACCGCGAAAAGAACGCATCCTACTCCAGTGAGCAACAACAGTTTGGTTTGCTCGGTGGCAACCCAGTTCGCTACTATCCAGGCCATCCATAAGGCCAGCAGCCAAACAGCTAGCGTAATGAGTTTCTGCTTATTTCGCTCTGACACTCGAACGAAGCTCATTGGATCTCTGCAGCTGACTCAGTGTTTGCCAGCATCCGTTTTATGACTCTTTGGTCCAGATATGCGTCATCGTTATCATTCCCTGCAACGTGAAAGGCGCACGCAACTTGCGCCCACTTCGGATAGACCTGCGGCAGCAGCATGCCCTGGTCTCCAGATCTGAAACAACTGCACAAAAAATGCGAGCGGGCCAGCGCGTTCATCTTTCCGTAGGTCCGCATTTGAATTGAATGGCCTTCTTAATTGCTTCGATGGTACTTTCGACGTGCATTTCCGGGGACCACGCGGACATTCGCTCGCGGGCCGCGGCACTCATTCGCTTCAGTTTGTCATGTGGCTCGAAAGCTTTGCGCAAGACCATGCTCAATGCGTCGACATCGCCCGCGGGATAGACAAAACCTGTTTCGCTCTCACGAATGAGATCGAGCCGCGATCCGACATGGTCGCTCGCAATGACGGGGCAGCCGCAAAGCATCGCCTCGTTTACGACTACTCCGAAAGCTTCATATTCCGAGGGCAGTACCATCACGTCGGACGAACAATAGAGCCCCGGCAAAGTGGACTGGTTCACAAATCCTAGGAACCGAACTCGATCCTGTATCTGTAAATCCACAGCCTGCTGTTCTAGTTGCCGCCTCATCGCCCCGTCTCCCGCATAGACAAGGTATGAATCAGGAACGCTGGCTTTCGCAAATGCTTGAAGCAAGTCCTGGGGTCGTTTCCACGGCTGCAGCTTGGCACAGAAAAGTATGACTGACGCATCCTCAGGAATATTCCAGTTCTTTCGTACAGCGGTGCGATCGGCGCGGCTTGCCATCGCAGTCCACCAGCCATTGTCAACAACGTAGGGGACGAGCTCCATTCGCTTGGCGGGGATTTTGAGCGAACGCATTAAGGCGGCTGTTCCGCTGGACGGAACAAGGACAACGTCAGCCAACCCGAAGAGCCGCGGCCACAGTATCTTTTTGACCGGCACCTTCCAGCCGCGGCCATCCTGTGGATGCAGAGTCGTGGCGTCCGCTCCGTACAAAATTGGAATGCCTGCAAGCTTCGCTGCGATCAGCGCAATCCAGAACGTCGCGCACATGTATCCGGTGAACACGAGGACGGCGTCGAATTGGCCGTTCTGGATGAGTTTCCAGACACCAGGATTGAAAAGGCTAAGAAAACCGCGCGAAATCCGCTTGGGTGAAGCGTTTGGTATTTTTGTCCATTGATAACCATCAAGCAAAGGTACATCCCAGGCGACCTCCACGCCAAAATCTGGGTCGATGTGAGCTTCCGCTCCCTTCAGGCTACAGTACGCCACCAGCAGATCCAGTCTGGAATCCACCGCCATTCTCCGCCACATTGGCGAGCTGTACTGCGTAGGGTGCGAGCACAACATGAGTGCCCGCAGTTTGCGGGTATTTAAGTGGCCGGGAGGCATAGCAAGCTCAGACGCCGCTTCAGTGCCGGCACGCATTGGAGTTCGTTCCATCCAGTGGCAATACGTTCAAAAGAGCATTTGCAAGAGCTTCGATGGAGTTCCTCTTTCCAACTTCGATTCTTTTGATTTTCCGAGGGCTGTCAGCGGGCTCTTGCAAAGCTAACTCGATTGCGCGAATCAATTCGCAACTGTCATCACCGAAATAGATGATGTCCGAATATTCCCACAGATTTACGATGGGCGTCGAAACTATGGGAATGCCTGCGAGAAAATAGTCAAATACCTTCAGCGGCATGCAGTGGAAATTCTTGTTGCTGTGGCAATCATACGGCATAAGTCCTACGTCCAACTGGGAAATGACGTGCCTCAGTTGAATCGGGTCCCGCCAGCCGATCGCATGGACGTTCGGGAGTGGCAGGCATTTCGGTTCGTCAAAGTGCACGAAATGCCAGTCCGGCCGCGAAGTCAGCACACCTTCGAGTGCTCGGAGATTAAGTCGGTTTGATACTGCACCGATGTATCCCAGCCGCGGCCGCGGTATTGCGGAAACTTCAGGCGGCGGTGCGAAGCTGGAAGTTTGTCCATTCACGGGTTCGAGCCATCTCACTTGCGGGATCAACACAATCTTCGCTCCGTACTTCGCTTTGAGTTGATAGAAGATTGTTCTCGAAAGCGTGAGGGTCAGATCGGATAGCTCGATATGCCGCTCCTGGCCCGGTTCCGGATAATCGAAACATGCGTGAACTAACGGGAAACCTCTTTTCTTGAATTCTCGACAGAGAGATACGAAGAAATCCCCGTGCGGGTAAATAAAGAGAGGCGCCTTCAGTTTCAGCTTCGAAGCACTTTGTAAAATCTGATTTGCTATCATTCTGGCTTGTGGCTCAGCGCCATAGGGAAGCCGGTCCAATCGGTGACCAAGGAATTTGGGAATCAGCCGGTGGATTCCGGGATGCACCTCAGTCAACGGTTCCTGTTTGCTGCGGAAAACAGAACGAGGATTTTCGCAATAAAGCACTCGAGCTCCCAGTTGGGCCAGAGCTACCGCAAGTCTCTCCGGCACATTGGAGGCCGCCCAACCCCATCCGGACACAACAATCGCGTCGCGCGACAGACGGTTGCCGTTGCCGACTTGATTCATTGGTGATCCTCCGGCTTCTGAGGATCTTCATTCAATTGATTCAAATCTTTCTTTTCGATGTCTTGCATCATCGCGTGGCGCGACCTGAAATAACGGGCAACCGAGCCAGAAATGTCGACCGGCACCGCGCGAAACTGATTTGACGCCAACTCGCTCCAGGAAACAGGGCCCCGCTCAGGAATTAAGTGCATTCCCCATTGAAAGATCAGGCCAAAATTCCAGACAATCAAAAAGGCCAATCCCACGGTCGCACTCGCTATCGCGATCTTTCTGCTGCGTAGCGCTTGCTCAAAAGCGGCGAGCAGCGCGGCCAGCCCGAGGATGAAAATGGGAGTCAGTGATACAAAGAAACGGTTCCCATAGGAGGAGATGCCGTCCCAGTTTATATAGGAGGCAATCAGGTAATAGAACGCGCCGAACGAGATTAGAGCTACGGCACCAATCCGGCGATTTCCACGGACCAAAAACAAAAGGCCTACACATGCAAGAAGGAGTATCGGAGTCCAACTGAAAAGTCCGTGGTCGGAAGAAAACAGCACTCGTCCCAGCAGTGGGTGTTTGAAATGCCACAGTCCGTCATATCCCGTGGCAAAAACATGTCCATAGATGATCCGGCGCGTGAATAAAGTAGGTGAAAACGCCAATATCCACGCACACGCAAACAAGAAGTAGCCTGCGGCAGCTGTTGCTCCGACCTGGCGCATTCGTGGGCCCTTTGTCCTCACCCAACTCACGACCCAAACCCCAGAATCCATGACGAGCGCGAGCAAAAATATTGCATTCGGATAGTACATGTCGACCATGAGTCCGGCGATCAATCCCAGCAGAAGCCATTCGCTCAGCGAGCGGGTGCCATAAGTGCGATCCCAGTACCAAAAAAAAAGAGCGACAACGAAGGCCGACTGCGCGTGAGACCAAGACGGATTGAAGTACATGTAGACGGGTAAGGAGCTAGCGAACCAAATTGCCAGCGTGGCCACAAAGGCCCATCGTTCCGGAATGTACTTTCGCGCCAGCCGGAACGAGATGAACAATCCCAAGAACCCAGCCAAAGCAGTGACCAATGCCATGGTATCAAGGTAGGGCCACGCATATCCGTTCGCAGGAATGGACGCGCCCAGCCGATTGGCACTCAGCACCGTCAAGTGTGTTGCTTCCAAAAATGGGATCCAGAGAAGCGCCGGGCCGATGGCGAAGTGGTTGTCCAGATAACCCGTAGAAGTGTATTGGTCAGGACGAATGCGGCCCTGGGCGTCAACGCGACTGTCACGAAAGCTGGGATTGGCGTGCTTCCAGTCTTGCTCAAATCGCAGATTGTGATCGATCACCAACGCTCGAGCATAGGCATAATAGCCAACGCCATCTCCGCGAACCCAAGGATTCACGAGCGGCAAAGTTACCAGGAAGAGGAGAATCAGTACCATTTCGTAGCGATCCAAATGGTGTCGCAGTTGCACGGGACTATTTCAGCGCTATGGCCAGAAGGCTCTGGCCGAGCGGCGGCTCCCAGAGGTGTTCGAGCCAAAAGCTCCAGGGAATGATCCAATGGTCATACCAGCGGACCTGTGCAGGCTTCAGAGTGGTTTGGCGCAGCACATTACCCGCCACGAACCACGAAGCGATGCCCATCGCGTTTACGTACCGCACCTGCTCGATGCGAAATCGGGCATCCTGTAGTTTCTTCTTTAGCCCCTTCTTATCGTAGCGGCGGTGATGTTCAAATGCCTTGTCCAGCGATCCATAATTCCATTCGAGCGCGGGAACGAATAGAAGCAGGCTGCCATCCGGCCGTAAGGATTCGTACACCTCCGACAGAAGCCCGGTATCATCGAGCACATGCTCCAGCACGTTCACCATGACGACGGAATCAGCAGGGCGGGACAACAGTTCGCGATCGAATGTGCTGCAATGCACGCGCACCCTCTGGTCCGAAAAACGCTGGCTAAGCTGCGGAAAAAGATTATGAGCGGCCTCGAAAAGCACCAGACTTTCCGTTCGCTTGCTCTCTAGCAGAAGCGCGGAAAACGTTCCTGCTCCCGCGCCTATTTCCACTACTCGTGGCCCCAAATAAGGATCAAAATACCGCATGATCCACTGGCAGTAATTCCTGGCCTCCGCCATGGCCTCTAATTCTTTGCCGGAATACAAGAACGACTCAGTCGCCAGCACGAATGAAACGCTCCCGTTCGCCATCGCTCTTGCCGGTTTGTGCTGTTGTTATGGAGCCACCGCCTCGCCGGCTTCGTTCGCAGTCCTGGGAAGAAAAACCGGCGTTTCCACTTCGCCGAGTGGCTTGCGCTTGTCCCTGAAATGTGCAATGACACTGTCTATGATCGCTTGAAGCGAAGTCTTGGGAGAAAATTGTGTAATCGTAAAGAGCTTTTTGAGAGAGGGTACGCGCCGCAACATATCTTCGAATCCAGGTTCGTAAGCCTGGTCGTATGGAAAGTAGACAATTTCAGAATTGCTTTCAGCACGCTCTTTAACGGACTGTGCCAACTGTTCGATGGTAATTTCCTGATCGCTTCCGACGTTCACCACCTCTCCTACGGCCCTGCCGCTGTCTACTAGCCGAATCACTGCTTCCACCGCATCGTGAACATGGCAAAAGCATCTCGATTGTTTTCCGGTACCGAAAACGGTTATCGGCGCACCCGCCAAGGCCTGCGAGACAAAATTTGGCAAGACCATGCCGTATCGGCCCGTCTGGCGTGGCCCGACGGTGTTGAAGAAACGGGCTACAATCACAGGCACCTTTTTCTCTTTCCAGTAGGACAAACCGAGAAACTCGTCGAGCGCTTTCGACGCCGCATAACTCCAGCGTCCCTTGGTGGTGGCCCCAAGAACCAGGTCCGAATCTTCGCAGAACGGAACGTTGGTACTCTTTCCATAAACTTCTGACGTCGATGCGGTGAACACGAGTTTGCGCTTCTTGCTTGCCGCGTCCAGCACGAGTTGTGTTCCGTTCACATTCGTCTCAATCGTTCGAACTGGGCTCTCCACGATCAGGCGTACACCGACAGCCGCTGCCAGGTGGAACACCACGTCTGATTCGTCCACCATCTCCGCCAGCAGATGGCGATTCTGCAGCGAGTCAAACACATAATGAAATTTTGGATTATTTTTCAAATGGCGCACATTTTCCACGCTGCCTGTCGAAAGATCATCCAGAATAAATACGTCGTCGCCACGCGCCAGAAGCGCCTCGGCGAGATGGGAGCCGATAAATCCCGCTCCACCTGTGATGAGAGCACGCATGAACAACCCCCCTTTTTGGGAATTAGGCTAGGAAATCTTCTCGGCACCTTGGCGAATTTTCTGAACGTCGTCACCTTTTTCGTCTTCGCCATATCCGTAAGAATAAGGATAGTAACGGTAGGAGTAGTAATAATCCGGCGCACCGGAATCCACCGCATTAAGCACCACTCCCAAAAGGCGGCCCTTAACAGCCGCAAGCAATTCCCGAGTACGCGAGAACGCCTGCTTGGGAGTCTCATTGCTCCAGACCACAAGGACGACGCCATCCGCCAATGCTGAGATTATTACCGCATCCGTGGCCGCCATGATGGGCGGCGAATCGATGACCACAAACTTGTATTGTTGCCGCAGGTCCTCGATGGCTTCAGCCATCCGATGGGACGAAAGGAGGTCCGCCGGATTCGGGGGAATCGGCCCGGTGGGAATCGCGTCCAAGTTCGGGACTGTCGGATGCTGCACAATGATATCGCGCAGCGGCGCAACACCTGCAAGATAGGAACTGAGCCCTACATCGCGACCATGAACATTCGGAAGATTCAGCGCCCGCCGTATTCCCGGTTTGCGAAGATCGGAATCCAAGAGTAATGTTCGATCGCCTAACTGGGCCAGCGTTATAGCAAGGTTCGCTGCAGACGTCGTCTTTCCTTCCCGCGGCAATGCGCTGGTCACCAGGATTACTTGTGGAGGATGCTCGGCTTGCGACAATAACAGCGAAGTTCGCAAAGCGCGGAACGCCTCGGAGACAAGCGACTTAGGTTGCTGAACGGAGACCAGCTCCACGCGTGTATCTACATCCGCTCCGCCGGCGGAGCTCTTTGAAATCCTAGCCAGGGAACGAGGTCCGTTTCGTCCGGCAAATGAGGGCACAACGGCCAAGCAGGGTAGTCCCGCCAAACTCTGGACATCGCCCGGTGACTTTATAGTATTGTCAAGATATTCGCGTAAGAAGGCCAAGCCAACGCCACCGACCAGACCGATCAGCAACGCAAGACTGATGTCGCGGGTTTTTCGGGGTTCGGAAGGTGTGGAAGGCACTAGGGCTGGATCTACAACGCGTATGTTGCTGGAACGAAGGCCCGCAGTAATACCAGCTTCTTTCAGTTTCTCGAGCAATCCATCGTAAAGTTCCTTGTTCGAATCGGCATCGTGTTTCAACATGTTGTATTCGACAAGCTTCTGGGCCATGTTATTTGCGAGAATCTCTTGCTGGTTGAGATCGCGCTCCAATAATGCTTCGCGCGCCTCGATTTCATGATATTGGTTATCGATCAGGCGCAATGCATCGGTTTTTGCCGCGCTCAATTGCGTGGAAACAGCTTCGTCCTGAGCCTTGAGCACCTGCACCTTGGGCCAATTGGGGCCGAATTGCGCGAGAGCTTCAGCATATTGCTCGTCCAATGTTTCTTTCTCTTTCATCAGTCCCTGGACTCGTGGATCGCTCTGCGCCGCGACCATTGCGCCATTGTCGGTGTGCGCCAAGTCGTAGGCGGCCTCTTTTTGCGCCATTTCCGTTTGAACCCCAGTGAGCGAGTTGCTGAGCTGGGACAGTTTCTGCGTGGTGGTGTTCTGAGTCGCATCAACCATCCAGATTTGATTGTTCCGTTCATACGCCACTTCGGCAGCATCGGACTTTTCCATTTTCTGTCGCAGTTCTTCCAATTCTGAAGAGAGGAAGTTTGACGCCTGCATGGTGGCATCGTACCGGCTCTTGAAGTTCTCCTCTTTGTAGTTCTGCAAATGCGCGTTCACGACTTCGGCGGCAAGCTCTGGATCCTGCGCTGCGAACTGCACCTCGATGAGGCGGCTGTCGGGGACACGGCTAACCGTCAGGCGCGAAAGAAAATCACCCAGGATGGGCGGCTCTTTTTCATTCGGTCCGGTGTTAACCAAAGCCTTCGGATCGCCTCCGAATTCAGGGAAGCGCGGCAAATCCATCGAGCGGATGGTAACCATTGCCAGAGTTTGGCTCTGAATGATCTTGGTTTGAGTATCAATGTAGTTGTCCATATCGATGTAATCGCCGAGCGTACTCCCATCCTGAAATGGCAATGGATTGTTGCTCTCGGGATCCACTTCAACGCGGGCCGAAGCGATGTAAAGCGGCTTCATACGGAACACCGCTATGGTTACGATGGACACTACCAGCAGCAAAAAAGTGAGAATCATCCACTGGTGCTTGCGCAGCACCATCAGATAGTCGAGAAGATTCGTTTCGTGCGGCGCCTGTTCCCAAGCAACCGGGGAAGGAGGAGACACAACTGCGAGGGGATCTCTTCGGCGATCCACAGGAATCAATTTCGGAGCTTCATCCATCAGAAGTCGAGATGCCTCTCTCGTTTTTTGTCAAATCATGGAATCCGATAAATCGCAAGGCCAGTGGAAATTCCAATAGCCGCGCCCCCGGCCATGCCCAGCACCTTTTTCGCTGTGCTGCCGGGAACATACAAAATGTCGCCCGCATAGAGCCGAATATCGGGACTCTTGCGGTCCTCAATCTTCTTGATCTTGACGGGAATCTGTTTGGTCTGCCCGGTCGCAGCGTCCTTTCGCAGGATGACTGCGCTGTTTGCCTTGGCCGTCCCCGACAGCCCGTGTGCCAGAGCGATCATTTCCATCATATTCAATGAGGATTCCCGCTCGTTCAGGACGTAACCGCCAGGCTGCCCGACAGCGCCAGCGACGTAGATGATTCCCGCGCGCGGAACCGTAATCACGTCTCCCCCATAGACCGGAATGTTGAAAGCCGGATCGCCCTTTTCCAATAGCTCGGAGACTTTGATGTTCAGCATTTCCGGGTCCACCGCGGGATCGCCGGGAGGGTCAGGTTCGCCACAAACCGGACGTTGCGGCTCCTGCCTGGCAATCAAAATTTTCTCTCCTGCTTCATTGGATAAACCGCCGGCGGCGGCGAGCGCTTCAATCAAAGTCGTCGGACCCGACTGCTGCAACACCACGGGATGCCCAACGGCGCCAGCCACCGAGATAGGCTCGCTGTTTTGCTGCGTCACGGCCACAGACACCTGCGGATGCATCACCAGCCCGTTCACTTGCAGAAGTTTTTCAATTTTCTCGCCTAACTGATAAGGCGTGCATCCAGCGACGGGAATGCGGTCTGGAATCAACGGCAGCGAAATCAGTCCCGTTTGCCCAACGCGCACATCCTGGGTGAGATCCGGCACTTGAAAAACAGATATGTGCAAAACATCACCGGGCCCTACAGGAATCTCCCCTGTACGCCTGGGTTCTTCGGCGGCTAGCTTCGCGATCTGGGCATTGGTTTGTTGGGTTGTGTCGGTGGACTCCTGGGCAAAAAGGAGCTGAGTCGCTGGGATTAGCAGCAGCAAGGAGACAAACAGAACCTGAGCGCAGTCCAGTGCCCTCCGGACCGTCGAAGACATAGATGAATAACCCCGCAAAACTATGACGTAGGGCCTCTTCGAATGTCAATGGCGGTAGTCTGGTAGGTGCATCAGGTGATTACGGCCTGTTTTCTAGGGTGAAAAGGAGGAGAGAGAACGATGGCGGCGTTCAACAAAAAGAAGAGGGCGTTGGCGGGAATGTGCAGATTGAAGTCGACTAAACTGTGAACCAACAATCCCGCGCAAGCTACAGTTCCCGCAGCGTGAATCCCCCGTGAAAACCCGCTCTGCTCCTCAGACAGCCGTCCGCTCGCTGTACCGAAAAGAATGATAAGGAATATCGCGCCGCATAAGCCGCCGGCAACGCCGGTTTCCGCCAGCAGCTCCGCGTAATCGTTGTGTACGTGATCGACGATTCTGTCGTCGTAAAGCGTCTCATATTTCGGATAGATCGCGACTAACGTACCTAAGCCTGTTCCCGCGGCTGGATGATCCAGAAAAATATGCCACGCTCCTTTCAGCATGCTTGTGCGCTTGCTTGCCGAAAGCTCCCCGAACGTCGAGGCCTTCATCCGCTGCAAGGCGGTTCCGGCGCCCAGCCAGGCGATGAAAACCACAGCAAGAAGTAACACGCCTACCAGCGCAACCGTTCCCCGGGCGGCATGGTGCACGCGCGTAAGCACAAGCAATAACGCCACCTCAAACACGAAGGCCACTACACCGCCGCGCGAAGCAGTCAGAAACAAGGCAGCCACCGGAAGCAGTGTAAGCACGGCGACAAAAGGCATTTGCTCGCGGCGCACTCCCCGGAAGGCAATCATAGACAGCCCCACCGGCGCGAGTAGTTCCATTAATCCTGCGAAATGATCTCGATCCACATAGGGCCCGAACGGATTGCCGCCTCCGGTCAATGGACGAAACCAGTACAGCTCTGCGTGTGAAGTGTAGTTTTGCGCGATCCCAAATACAGCGATCGCAAAACCGAAACTCATCAAGAACCAGGCGAGTATTTTCAGGTCGCGGCGGGTTTGAAATGCTTGGACCGCCAGAAAGAACAGGAGTACGCAACCCATGAATTTCAAAAGACCAACTCGCGTCAGGAATGGATAAACGGAGATTCGGAAGAGCAACTGCAGAACTGCGATTCCGATGAAGGCGACAATGGGCCAAAAAATCGCGCTCCACCGGATTTCAATTTTGCGTCGAAAGACCAGTATGCTCCACCACACCAGTAGTGCTGCCGCACCTATTTCGAGCACCGCCTCGGACCATATTTCTACAGTGCCGAATGCGAGCACGGCAAACGCAGCCAGCACGCAAATTGCGACTCGAAGGCCCTTCACGGACGAACTTTCGCATCCGTGGCAGTTTCGGGCGTAAGGCTGACGTCGTCAATCCAAACTGTTCCGCTTAGCTTGTTGTCGAACAACTGGCTAGGTAAACGTCGCATTCGCACATCCAGAAAATGCGTGTTCCGCCCAGTCGCCACTTCGGTCTGCTGCAATGTCCATTGTTTTGTGCCTGTCAAATCCGGAGTCATCAGACTGACCTGATTATCGTTCAGGTCCAGAATCTCGAATCGCACCCCGCTGTCCGTCGAGATATCCAGAGTGCGCATGAAATACGCAAACTTGTAGGTGGTGCTGGGTTCAACGGGCACAATCTCGTGAACGCCCCGGAAATCAACGTTGAAGCCGCCAGTGAAATCCAAGCGCAGCGATTTTTTCCCCGAGTGATAAATGCTGGAATCGATGCTGATGTACGTTCCCGGCGCGCCTTCGAGGCGCCAGTCGAGTCCGCCGTCCGCGATGGGATCTTCAAATCCGCCATTCCACACTTGCGAGTGGTCGGCTTCGGTGGTGTTTGGCCAGCGTGCGGCCGCGATTGCCTCTTCCCACACATGCCGCGCCTCCAGGGCCTTATCTTGATTGATGAGTTCCTGCAAAAATGGAAATACGGCGTGAATGTCCATCGGGCTGGTCTTCGCGAGATTGGTAATGTCTTCCCAGATCTCCATGGCCTCGTCATTCTGGTGCTGCGCGGAAAAAAAATCCAACGCATAAAACCAGGAGGACTCATCTTGCGGAAGGACTTCATGGAGCATCGCTTTGATATTCAGATCTGAACGCCAAACTCTTGAAATGGCCAGCGGAACCAGCCGTGGATCCCTCAAGAGTGAGCGATGCACCTGTTCCAGGCCCGCGGTAGTTTCTCCTTGTCGCAATAGAAAATTACCGTACTTCCAGGCAACATCAG
>JASHYE010000334.1 GCA_030043155.1 Candidatus Acidiferrales bacterium
GTGATAACGGTTGGAAAAGGGCCGGGAGCAATCGCCGTCGCGGACGTAAACCACGGCGGAACGCCAGACATTATCGTCGCGAATGTGAACGATGGCACAGTAAGCGTGCTGCTCGGCGATGGTAAAGGGCATTTCCGCCCCGCGCCCGGCTCGCCATTTCCCTGCAATGCAAATCCAAACGACATCGCTGTGGCAGATATGAATGGCGACGGAAATCCCGATCTGGTGATCGCAAATCACCAAACTCCGTATATCACCGTTTTATTGGGCGATGGCAAGGGAGGTTTCAAACCTTCGGAGCATTCACCATTTGCAACGAAATCCTATCCGCATCCCCACGGCGTTGTTGTGGGCGATTTCATTGGCGACGGAAAGCCCGCCGTCGTTACGGACAGTTGGGGAAACAATCAGATTCTACTGATCCCTACTGACGGCAGCGGCAATTTGATTCTGCCCGGAAAGTTTTTCGCTGCCGACCTTCATACCGATTCTGGCGTTCGCGCGGCCGATTTCAATAGAGATGGACACCTCGACATAGTGACGGCGAATCAAAGCACGGGTGTGGTCGGGCTGCTGCTTGGCGACGGCAAAGGAGGATTTCGCAAAGCGCCCGGCTCACCTTTCCCTGCAGGCGACACACCGTGGATGTTCACCGTAGGTGACGTGAATGGCGATGGAAATCCTGATGTCGCTGTGATTCCGTACGAACGCGACATTCGAGACCCTAAAAACCTTGGAGTTACCGTTTTGTTGGGCGATGGAAAAGGCAGTCTAGCGACGATGCGCGGGTCGCCTTTCTCTTTAGCCGGTTGCAAAGGACCCGACCGTGTCGCTATAGGAGACATTCATAGCGATGGATTGCGCGACATCGTTGTGAATTGCGCGGAAAATGATGAACTGTTTTTCTTTATGGGCGCGAGGGACGGCACGTTCCATGTTCTCACCCGCAGGGTTCCGACTGGCTGGGGAGGAGTAGCGCTCGCAGATCTCACTGGCAACGGCAAAGATGATGTCATCGTGTCGAACAACAATCAGGGCACGATTACGATTTTATTCAGCAAGTGATTTGCGGGCGTTGCGGCTCTGCTTGAGGCACTGTAAACTGTTCTGCAGGAAGGTTAGTGTCATTCGGGGCGTGGCTCAGCCTGGCTAGAGCGCCTGGTTCGGGACCAGGAGGTCGGTGGTTCAAATCCACTCGCCCCGACCATTTTTTTTCAGGACTTAATCACTTGTGTGGAGCGGGCATTTTATTACCCAGATGAGCAGCCAAGGAACGTGGGTGCGGGGAGAGATTTACGCGGCCGGGGAACATATCGCCACCTATGAGAATGATTTGACGACACCCACGACGTTCTTCACGCACAGCGACCATCTCGGAACCGAACGCGTGCAAACAGCAGTGAACGGCTCCTCCTGCGAGACCATCACCAACACGGCTTTCGGCGATGGAATGAACGAAACCGGGAGTTGCGACCCGACGGCGCTGCGCTTCACCGACAAGCTGCGCGACTACGAAACGAACTTGGACGACTTCGGAGCGCGATTTTACAGTTCGCAGTTGGGGCGGTTCATGTCAGCGGACTGGAGCGCGGTGCCAGAGGCGGTGCCGTACGCGAACCTCAATAATCCGCAGACGCTGAACCTGTACGCGATAGTCGCGGACAACCCTGAAACGTTTGCCGATTTGGACGGGCACTGTGAGAAAGGAGAGACGGCAGCCTCGGCCTGCCCCGATCCTCCCGATACCGGAAGCTCGCTGGGTGAACCTTCGTCCGAAAAAGTGATCGAGCACCCGACGGGCACTGTGCCGAGCACGTCCGTGGCCCAAGAGGCCCAAGCGAAGCAACAGGAGAACCAGACCCAACAGCAGAAGGACGACCAAGCGTACCACCAAGCCCTACAGCAAAGGGAGCAGCAGTTCCGTGACCAGCAAGCAGGTCCTGCGCCTGGGAGCGAAGCGTACGTTCAAGCAACCCTGGGCAAAGCTGGTCAGGAAGCGGACCAGCAGATGAAAGTCCTAGGAACCGCGATGGCGGGCGTCGAAGCGGTAGGAGTTGCACCCATTGTAGCGACGTCCGAAACGGCCGAAACTGTGGTGGCTGGAGCGAGGGCCGGAGCAAACACGGTCGCGACTGCCCTGGACAATTCCGTAGAGAGTGCGACACGGCCTGCCAGCTCTGCCGCCGATAGGTTTATTCCTGGAGGGTCTGCGGCGATCAAAGATTTTGCCGAGGCATTCGCAGAGCCAACGAAAGCTGCGACGACACCGGCAGGAATAGCGGGGGCGATAGTACGCACAGTGTTTGATAGAATCTTCTAATAGGGACATCATGTTACGTCGGGCTGCTTGCTGTCCAATATGCGGTTCTAGCGCCAACTTGGCTTCTGCATCGAAAAGTAATATCGTGACCTGTTCTCGATGTAATCGTGAATTTGTGCAAAAATTCCGATTCTCTGAGGCAAATATCTGGGTTAGCTTTGCTCTCTCACCGGTTCTCTCTTATGCTGTAGGTCTGCGAGGCATTGCGCTTCTGCTCGTTTCGTTGGTCGCTTGGGTGCCTATAGCCATCGTATTTCGGCTTTTGATTAACCGCATCCTGCCACCGAAGCTAGTCATCCGTGACATGAATAATGAACAGCTAAGCGTTCGCGAGACGATTAGAAAGCATCGACAGCCAATTAGCTTAAATTTGGTGGACAAGCGAAAAGATTAGGCGTCTGTCTTGGAGGTTCAAGCTGCCTTCTTCGATACCCTACTTGGCCCTTGCGGTACTGCCGTCAGCTACGTTCCTTGCTCCCAATCCAACCAGGTTTTCATGGGGTTTTCACCACGGCTCTGAGCCGATGCCTCCACATGTGGAGGAAAAGGCCCGACATGCGGACCGCTACTGGTATTTTTATTGCGATGCGATAACCATCGCCGCAATAAGCGGTTTGATTCTCTGGACTCATATTCCACCTAGCAAGACAGGACTACGATTTGCGAACTGGCCGGAATACGCGCTCATTGGGATCGCTGCCGGGGCGCTTCGGTTTCTTTTCATTGGTGCCCTAGTCAAACTATTTCCCTGGATTGCTGCTGGCAGACGCAGCCCTCATGCCCTTTGGCAGGGGAGTATCGCTCCCTGGACGATTATCTTTCTTAGCGGCGCGTTCGCGGAGGAATTGTGGATCGCCTTCTGTGTAACTGCGCTCTTGCTGGAGGGGCAGTCCTACGGGTTCTCGGTCGTGATAACCGCACTGGTTTTTGGAGTCGTTCATTTTGCGTACCGGTTCGGAGCGTTTGCAACAGCGATATATGGTGCGATTTCGGCTTTGCTGTTCCTTTGGTTTGGCTCTCTAATTCCGATGTTTCTCTTCCACTTCATCGGCAATCTAAGCAGTCTTTACTGGCAGCGACAGGGGGGACGCTGAGCGGCTATTCGGGATGCACCCAGGAGAACCTCAGCGTGTCGGGGTACGCGAACAACCGGCTTTTTACTGCGGCGGGTGGCCCAGGTTAGTCTGGTTTTTTCGGGTACCCCAGCGGCGTGCGGACAAGACATCAGCGCGACGGGATTCCTCACGACCTATCAGTACGATGCCCTCGACAACTTGCTGCAAGTCAATCAAGGGAATTTGGACGCACGCACGTTCACTTACGATTCTCTTTCGCAACTGGTGACCTCGGCCAATCCCGAATCTGGCCTGACGACCTACACTTACGACGCCAACGGAAACACCGCGTCGCGCACGCAGCCGGAGGCGAATCAGACTGATGCCTCCGATACCGTCACGACGACCTATGTACACGACGCGTTGGACCGCCTCACAGCTAAGGAATACTCAGATGACACAGGCAACGTGGATTACAACTATGACGAAACCAGCCCGTGGGGTTTCACGCTCACGAATACCAACGGCAGGCTGACCACCGAGTACGATGGAAACACGGGAAGTGTCTTCAGCTATGACGCTATGGGGCGCATCCTTCAGAATCATCAATGCACACCGCAGAATTGCGGTACTGCGGACTTTCCAATTGCCTATACCTACGATTTAGATGGCGACATGCTGACTTCGACTGACGGCCAACTTAACCTCTACACGCGCACGTACAACAATGCGGCGGAGTTGATTTCGCTGGTCAGCAGCTACTCAGATTCGAATCATCCAGGGACGCTTTATTCTAGTGCGGTCCACAATGCGCCGGGACAATTGACTTCGGTGCTTCTTGGAAACGGAATCACGGAAAGTCGGGCGTATAATTCCAGATTGGAGATGACTTCGGCCTCTGCCGGATCAGTCTACAGCTTGGGTTTGGGCTATGCACCCAACGGCGACATGACTTCGACGACGGACAGCGTCAACGGCACTTGGACCTACAGCTACGACGATTTCAACCGATTGATCGGGAGTTCTTGTTCTGCGACCTGCCCCGACGGTGAAAGCACGCAAGGGTTCAGCTACTCCTACGATCGCTTCGCTAACCGCTGGGACCAGACAGTGACAGCGGGAAGCGGCGGAACGTCGAGCCTGACATTCACGGGGAACGACAACCAGATTGACGGCTACAGCTACGACGCAGCGGGCAACTTGATGAGTGACGGCTCGCATACTTACTATTACGACGCGGAGCACCATCTGGTGCAAGTGGACGGCACAGAGGGGTGGTGCCAGAGCGATACGGGGACGGCGGCGACGGCTTGCTACACCTACGATGCCGAGGGGCGGCGAGTGCGGCGGTCGGTTCCCGGTGTGGGAGATACGGACGATTACCTGTATGACTTGAGCGGGCATTTCATCACCCAGATGAGCAGCCAAGGAACGTGGGTGCGCGGGGAGATTTACGCTGCCGGGGAACATATCGCAACGTATGAGAATGATTTGACGACGCCGACGACGTTCTTCACGCACAGCGATCATCTTGGGACCGAACGCGTGCAAACAGCCGTGAACGGATCATCCTGCGAGACCATCACCAATACGGCCTTTGGCGATGGGATGAACGAAACCGGGAGCTGCGATCCGACGGCGCTGCGCTTCACCGACAAGCTGCGCGACTACGAAACGAACCTGGATGATTTCGGTGCGCGATTTTACAGTTCGCAACTGGGGCGGTTCATGTCGGCGGACTGGAGCGCGGTGCCTGCGCCGGTGCCGTACGCGAATCTGTCGAATCCGCAGACGCTGAACCTGTACGCGATTGTCGCCGACAATCCTGAAACTTTTGCCGACTTGGACGGGCACTGCGGAGGAGATACTGCCGCCACTTCGGCCTGTTCCGATCCCTTTGGAACAGATACCGGCACGCCCTCGGCGCAAAAAGCCACGCAACAAAAGACCGGCGTGGGGGCGGACGCAACATCCGCTACACAAACAGCGGTACAGCTTGTGAAGGACACGCTTGTTGGCGGACTCAAAGGCGCAGTCAATCAGATAATTGACACGTCCAATGCCATAAATCATGTCGTTGACAGTGCCCTATCAGCGGCAGGGTCGAAATTCCAGTTCGGTCAGTTGCCGGACCTAAAAGCATCGACATCCGGGCAAGCCAGCGCAATGCTAGCGGTTACTGTCGCAGCCGTCGCTGCACCCGTCGGCGCAGATGCTAAAGCAGGAACTCTGCTCAGCAAGTCTCTTGCAAGCGATGCCCAGATGGGAGAGAAGGGAATTGCCATCGCTGGTAGCGGCAGTGGGACGGAGCTTCGGGACGCAGGAAGACTCGCATCTCAGTATGGCGGAAATCCGGGGGATTGGGCCAAAATGAGCAGTAGCTCCTTTCAGGCCGCAGGCGAACCAAGGAGCAAGGCATTCCAGACGCATTGGTACGAAAATGCGGTTACAGGCGCGAGGGCGGAATACAAGACAATGATTAACTGGCTCGATAAAAACTTTAAGCCGTAAGGGTGCTGCGGGAGGTTTGATGATCGTCAGATGCGTATCGGAGTATCCTGACGAGGAACAATTGCGCTTACTTGGGCCAAAGTTCTTTAGGAATCGCAGCTTCGGTGTTGTTGTCGGCAGGGAGTATATTGTTTTTGGAGTGACCGTTGTTATCGAAGCCAGTTCTGCTGGGAAGGGCTTGCTCTTCGAGCACCTTACCGACACAAATTATGGATACCTTGTGAGTACGCCCGCCTGCCTCTTTCAAATTGTTGATGGAACCGCTTCGTCACATTGGCGGATTCGCATCGAGGACGACGGAGCGGTGAGACTGTGGCCGGAAGTTTTCTACAAAGAGTATTTTCACGACCGCCTGTCCGATGGCGATCCCGAAGCGGTTGAAGATTTCCGACGAATCAGGGAGAGGATTGAGGCCGAAGCAGTTGGGAGAGAACTATCTCGTTAGACCAAGGATCAGGTGGGCGGCCACGCTAGCACCTTGCCAGCGAACTTTCGGGGCAGTTCGCTGCTCGGCTTCTGGCGTAGGTTTTGTCGCTTTAGATTTCGCCCGAAACTTGGGAACATTTTGGGAACAAAACCTGCCGGATAAATCGTGATTTTACGCTTCTCAAGAAATGTAAGGGCAAGACAAGCCACAGCTTACAAGATTGACACAGCTAATTCGGGACCAGGAGGTCGGTGGTTCAAATCCACTCGCCCCGACCACTTCGAATGCGTCGAAGTTGAATTGCCTTTCTCACCAGGAGTATCAAATCTTGAAGCCGAGTCCGGCGCGTTTGGACCACGCAGAAGGAAAAAGTTGAAGGATCGGTTCCAAAGGGGCGGGATCGCTGAACGGGAATAGGTCGGGAATATAAGGCCGAGCTTGATCATTCTCCGACGCAAGTGGGACTTGTAATCCTCGTCGCATTCACTGCCGGCTGGGCAACGGGTTCAAAGTTGGGGCAAACCTAACGATTTGCGATAGCGGAGATATTCGGCCGCGGGCATTTGTACGAGGACCGGATGATCGTGTGGATCGAGCCAGCGAAGCAGGAGACGGATGTTGGATTCGGTCATGGCGGTGCAGCCGACAGTGCCGACGGAGCCGTGGGACTGGTCGTGCCAGATGTGAAGGAAGACGCAGGATCCGGCTCCGGGCTTGACCGTGTCGCTATTGTTAGCAACGAAGACACCGAATCGATACGCGCTGATGCTCCGCATTTGTTCCGCACTATGCCAATCCTTCGCCACT
>JASHYE010000335.1 GCA_030043155.1 Candidatus Acidiferrales bacterium
TTCCGCCACCGCTCGCATACTGGCAGCGACATTCGTTGTGACCCTGTGCGTCATTATCACGGCGTCTGTCCGGCCGTGGAGCGCGTCTGGCAGCCAATCCGGCGGAACTTCCGCATTGTCTCGTGCAACCGAGCCATGGACGGATGCGCAAACCGCCTCGCCTGCGGATCTCGTCAAAGAACTCTCAGCCAAGACAAAGAATCCTCCTCTGGTCATTTACGTCGGCGATAGGAACTTATATGAAGGAGCGCACATTCCCGGAGCTATTTGTCACGGCCCTGCGTTCGATCCGGCGGGCTTGGCTGATCTCAAGAAGTGGGCTCAGCGAATTCCGCGCTCGTCCAACTTGGTTATCTATTGCGGCTGCTGCCCGCTCTCAAAATGCCCGAACATTCGGCCAGCTTTTGAGGCCCTGAGAGCCATGGGCTTCCGGCGCCTCCGTGTCCTTTTGCTTCCTGACAATTTTTACAAAGACTGGTATTCGAAAGGCTATCCGGTTCAAAAAGGCAAGTAAGCCATCGCGAACTGGCCGCAACCCCATAGAAGGTATGCCGGGACCTACTGATGCGCAATTTTCTTCTTGCTGGCCACACGAGGGACCTCTTCGGCCTTTTCGTCGTCATCCTCGCCGTCCGCGCCAGCTTCCCGTAGGGGCGCTGCTTGATACGCCCGCGCCTGCCCGCCGGGGCGGGCGACTCTGCGAGTCGCGTTCTGCTTTGCGTGTCATCCCGCCTGCCCTGAGTGCCGTCGCGAAGGGAACCCATCCGCGCTTTGTCTGGATGGCGGTGGGGGGCCCGCTTTGGCCTTTTCGTTGTCATCCTGAGCCCAGCGAAGGATCTCGCCGTGGCTTTTTGTCCTTTCGGGATGCCCATCTCCAGTTTTTGGAGTCCGGTGGACTCCATCCGGAGTCACGAAACCGGAGCTTCGCGCACGGGCTGCGGTAAGCAGCCCACGTTGCCCAAGTCTCGAAGGGTGGAATCCTTGCTTCTCTTTAGGACCGGCTTGTTTACCCTGAGGAACTACCTGACCGACCGTTCAGGTTCCTTCGGAATTGAGAGCTGCTAGAGTAAGAATTCATGAATCGCATTTGGTCTGTTGCGAATGCTGGATTGGTGATACTTGGGCTCTGGCAGGGCTATAAAACGACCAGCCCCGAGACTCTGAGCCATACGAATCCAGACGCGATTTTCTGCGGACTTATTTTAATTGCCACGCCGGTATTCGCGTTGTGGACCGTGTATTACTCCAAGCTCCGATGGGATCGAGACAATAAGATGCTCGGACGCTCCTTCAAGGTTAGGCGCCCGTCGTGGAGCCGCAGTCCTATCAATTGGTGGGGTGACCCACTGCAATCGCTGTTCATTTGCATGTGCATCATGGGTGCGATGGCAATTGGCGCCCTACTTCGGCGCCCTGCAATTGGCTCAGTCGGCTTCTGGACCTTCGGGATGTTCTGTAGCGTCGCAGTCGGCTTATGCGTCGGACAGCTCTTGGCGTTTCAAATTTTCAAGGGACATATCGCGACCGCCTGAATACGTCTGAGATTAAAATCCTAGCAATTTGCTCTTGAACGGCTGCACCCGTTCCGCTTGCCCTGCAACCATGATTCGTTTATCATCAAACAATGAACGTCGCTTCTGCCTTTGCCGTCAAATCCGACTCCGCGCCGCCCCTCGATGCTGCCATCTCCCGTGTTGCCGCTGCCATCGCCGAACCCGCCCGCGCACGCATGCTGTGCTCGCTTATGGACGGACACGCCCGCACCAGCACTGAACTCGCTCTCGTCGCCGAAGTCAGCCCTTCCACCGCCAGCGTTCACCTCCAGCGCCTCGCCGCGCTCCATCTCCTCAAACTCTCCGCTCAGGGCAAACACCGCTATTACAGCCTCGACGGACCCGACGTCGCCCGTCTCATCGAACGCCTCAGCGTCCTCGCCGGAGCCCGCCAGCGCGTCGCGCGTTTCGCGCCTTCCACTCCCGTTCATCTCCGCGCCGCGCGCACCTGCTACGACCACATCGCCGGAACTCTTGGCGTCACCTTGCACGACCGCCTCCGCACGCTCGGTTGGCTGACGCGACATGTCGCGTCACGTCGCGTCAACTATGACGTTTCCCCTGCCGGAGCAAAGGCTCTTGCCGCTCTCGGCCTCGATCTCGAGCCCGCCCGCGCCCTCCGCCGCCGCTTCGCCTTCGCCTGCCTCGATTGGAGCGAACGCCGCCCGCACCTCGCCGGCGCGCTCGGAGCCGCGCTTCTCGCCCTCGCCTTAAAACGAAAATGGGTCCTTCAGGATTTGAACAGTCGCGCCCTCGAACTCACCGCTCGCGGTCGCCACGAATTCCTCGCCCATTTCGGCGTGCGTGTGTAATTCCCAGAAGTTGTGTAGCGCAGAGGTTCGCCCATTTCGCGAACTTCTGCGGCTTTTTGCAGTGAAGCGCTGAAGAATTCCCGTCTGCGTTTGTCGTTTGGGGCGACTGTGGGGTGCTTCTACGCCGCCGACGACGCCGACATCGCGTTGCGCTCAAGCTCCACCAGCGCCTCGCGCAACGCCCGCGCCACTTCCTCGCGCGAAACGTGGCTTTTCCGGAATTGAATCCTCAAATGGCACGAATCATCCGCCGAATGATAATCGTACACAAACGGCCGCGGACGCGCCTCCGTCGCATTCTCTTCCTGCCGCACGCGCCGCGCTTCATCGCGCGTCAATCCGCTGTGCGCGATTTGCACCACCATCTCATGCATCTTCTTTTCATTCGGCTGCCGCGCTACCTGCAGCAGCAGCGACTTC
>JASHYE010000336.1 GCA_030043155.1 Candidatus Acidiferrales bacterium
GGAAAGGCTAGTGACCCCTTGGGAAGAAACGAGGATACAAATGGCTGACAAGCCCTTCGGAATAAGGCGGTTGCTGAATGCAGGGGCGTGGTTCTCAACAGACGGCATCGAGCTGATCGCATTACTGAGCCTGTTGCTCTGTGCGTCCTTCGCGCTTTGCGGCTGCGCTCTAACCGGCTCGGCCAACAGCGGTCAGCCAGAGTCGTCTACCTTGAGCATCGTGACACAGAGCCTTTCTGCGGCACAAGAACAGTCCTCGTACGAGGAGACTCTAAGTGCTTCCGGCGGTCAGACGCCGTATTCCTGGAAGGTGAGCTCCGGCTCACTGCCTGAGGGGTTGTCTCTCACGAGCGCGACGGGCGAGATTTCCGGTGAGCCAACGGTGACGGGTACGTTCGCGTTCACTATCGAAGTAGAGGACTCATCGTCGCCGCTGCAGACCGCGACACATAGTTATTCGCTTCAAGTTGCAGCAAGTGGGAGCTTCCACATTACAACCACTAGCGTACCTAGCGGGACAGTCGGCCAAGCATACGCAATGACTTTAGCAGCCACTGGCGGCGCTACGCCATATACGTGGAGCGTCATCTCGGGAGCTCTTCCGAGCGGTTTGTCGTTAGACTCCGGAACCGGCAAAATCTCTGGTACACCTTCTGTCAAGCAAACGGCGAGTTTTGGAGTGCAAGCGACAGACGCGGTTCAGGTGACAGCAACTGCCAGGTTCGACCTCACAATTTCCACTACTACTTCATCTGGAGGCTCGGGCCTCACAATCACGACCGCCTCGTTGCCGGCAGGTCAGGTCTCGAAGGCCTACTCGGCGACGTTAGAGGCTACCGGCGGAAATCCTCCTTACTCGTGGAGTCTTGCGGCGAACTCGGGACCTTTGCCTGCTGGGTTGGAGATTGGTGCGTCAACGGGAACGATCTCGGGTACGCCGGCAGCAGCGAGCACTTACAGCTTCACTATGGAAGTTTCCGATAGCAGCGTGCCTGCGAAAACTGGGTATAAGGCCTACATGATGTCGACACTGGGAGTGCCACTCGACCAATATGGCGCGCGCGCAGACATTAAGTGCTCGACTACTACTCCATACTTCCATTTGGAAGAAATAAGCGGTCATTGGTACTTCTGCGACGCTTTAGGGAATGGTTTCATTTCGATGGCCGTTGGAAACGTGAGCCCGGACCCGGACCCGACGCTCGACTGCAAGGGCGTCAACACGTATCCGATCTACGCGGCAAAATACGGCACAAGCTGGGACGTCTCGGGAACGGGGCTTAATTGGGGTTGGCAAACCTTGAAGCGAATGCAAAGTTGGGGGTTCAACACGCTTGGAGAGGACTCCGGAAACGGAGGCACGCTTCCGTGGGCAACCTGCACGGGATGCGGTTGGCCAGGATGGACGCAGCCAATTCCGATTCCGATCATAGTAGAGCTGAAACCGAGTATAAACGCCTTAGCTAATCGGTTCGGATATATCAATAGCGCGGTCAAAGACGTGATCAGCGGAACGAACCAGAACTACACGTCGCTTCGGGCAACACTGTTTGATGTTTTTGATCCGAATTTGGCCAAGGAATGGCAGAGTGAGTTGGCGGACCCAACTGGCTTGGTGGCACAGCAAATCCGGGCCAACAGTCCTTACATATTGGGAGTTTTAACGGACGATGCCGATTATTTTTGGGGATCCGGCGCCGGCCCTGACTTTAAGACCGGGCATACGACGGCCAACATTGCGTGGACGACGCTTCTTACCTTACCGGTCCGCACCTACGCCAACTCAACGCAGTTTTCAAGCCAAGCCTTTCTGTACTCGCCTCAGCAGTTGTACTCGAAGGCGCAAGCGACGAATCCAGCGACGGCCTGTTCGATTTCCAACCCCTGCAGTCTGCGCGATTATCTGTGGCAGAAGTATGGAGGAAGCATCTCAGCATTGAATGCGGCCTGGGGTTCGAATTACACCACGTTTGATTCCAGCGGGAAGCAAATCGTGGGCGAGACCATAGGCACGGGGAATGGTTCGACGCGCAGCTTTACGCATACTCTGGCGCATCCGGAAGTATCGCCTTTCACCGTGCTGATCAGCGTGGGAGGAACCGCTCAAATTGGGGATTGTCCGGGGTTTGATACCTCCAGCAACTGTCCGGCGGAAGCGGCAAACAGCGGCACGCTGGGGAGCCCGACGGCAGATTATATCGATGCCGCCAGCAGCACGATCAATTATTCGACCGGGGAGATAACCCTTAATTTCACTAAAGCGCCGGCAGAAGGCGCAGTCATCACCGTGAACTATATCTATGGAGGATGGATGGCGGGAGGCACGGGGCTGATGGATGAGGACGGATCGCATACGGCCTGGGTGGGAACCAATCCCTATTGCCTGGAAGGAGCGGATCCTAACTATCCGACATACTTCGCCTGCACGGGTGCAGGCGCTGAACCGGCTCCCAATGCCGACGCCAATCTGGGAGCGGATTTGGATAATTGGGAATCGCAATTCGCGGCGCAATATTTCAAGACCATGCATGATGGGCTGAAGGCGGTTTCCAAAGTTCCCTATTTGGGGTTGGACGCGGTGGGAGGCTGGGGCGGGCCGGCGTACAGCAAGTTTCTGGAGGGGATGGGTCCGTATGTGGATGCGGGGTTCTTTGGAAGCCTGGCTCCCCTCTACACGACGAGCAACGCGGAATTTCTGGCGCGGTATCAATACGCGACGCGCTATCTTGGCGATATTCCGTTCCTCAACTTTGGAGTGATCTCGGCCGAAGCAGACTCTTCCTATTCCTGCAATCCGGCTCTGGGTGCACCCGCAGCGAATTTTGCGACTCAGGCGGCCCGAGGGCAAGCCTGGTACAACTGGGTTTCGAACCTGCAAACCACACCGGGGTACTATGGCAGTTTTCCCGTCGTAGGATTTGACTGGTGGAGCTGGCAAGATTTTCAAGACTGGAACCAGGGTTTGGTGTCGGTTCACGACAATGCCTATGACGTACACGAAGACGTCACGGGCTCGGTCTCCTGCTCGTCACCTTTGCAAGCGTTTCACTGCGGCGGTGAATACGCCAATTACGGTGACGTGATCACGCAGGTGAAAGCAGGTAATCTGTTTTGGTTGACGCAGTGAGCGACTGAATCCGACATGGGGTGTGGCATCCCGCGACCGGGTATGCTCTGCAATGGAGAGATCCGGGCTGACGATCCCCGCCTCATCCCAATCACCTCGATGAGTCATTCGACTTCCGGGAGAGATCTTACACGCTTCACTCCGCCCATGGCGTAAGTGTAGGGTGGTTCGCGGCAGGCTAAGCTGGCAAAAACGTCTTCGCGGCTATCCCTTTCGGAGCCACCGCTGGACCTTCGCTTTCATATTGAGCCTGTGCAGAGCTTTCGCGCCGGTCCCCGATGCAACGCTGAAGAATCGGATGCTGCTCAGTTTGAGAAGCGGAGTAAGCTGTCGCCGGAAAAGCCACACCATCACATTCGGGTATGACGCGTTTGCGAAAACCTGCTTGTAGTCTGCGTAGGCACCGAAATCACAAATCTCCGGTGTATCCTTCTTGAAAACATCCTCCAGAGCGAGGAACTGTTGGACGATGCCCACGCCCAGTTCGCTCCAGCTCGGATCGTATCCCACTTCCACCCCCAGGAACCTGCCGCCGTACTGGTAGGCCACCTGAAAAGCGCAAGGGATTCCCGCGCATTTCAGCAGGTACGATCTCAGCCAGCCGCTGCGCGCGGCCCACTTTAACCAGGGCTTGAGCTGATCTGGGTTGCGGACGCCGATACCGAACACGCGAAACTGGTAAGTCTTTCGTGAGATTTCCGTTGCCGCGTCGACAAAGGAATCAATTTGAGCCTCTTCGGTGATTCTCAGCAACTCCACCTCGCCGCGCTCGCGTAATTTTCGAACGCGACGTGAAAAATTGTTGCGCTCCTTTGAGGAGAGTGTCCGGAGATAGTCGTCATAAGATCCTGTCAACCGAATGTAGGGATGAGGCCTCGGGCCGTGCTCGCTATAGAAGCGGAAGTGCTGCTTGATCAAGGAACTGCTTTGTAGATATTGCCAGAAGAAAGAATCGCTGCGGATACAGGTCATGTAGACCGCGTCAAACTCGAGGTCCAGGAGCTGGCGGAAGACCAGATCGCAGGCCGATGGGTCGGCGGGCAGGTTGGGTGTGTAGCCGAGCATGCGGCACATTTTCAGGGGGAATTTCACAACCTTGAGGCTGCCCAGCCGGCCGTAACGACGCGTGGTATACAACTCGAAAGCCACCGACCCGACCATGCGGGTGTCTGCCTCGAGCACGTAGGTGCGCAGGTTCGCGTTTTCTTGTCGGACGCGTTCCTGCAGCCATTCGGGATCGCAAACGATCAGATGGTCAGCGCTGCGTTCGTTGCACGCTCTCCACTCTGGGAGGATCGCGCTCAAATCGTGATTGAGCTGGACTTCGCGAATCTGGTACGACTGGCTGAACTGGGGTATGTGCGCGACCCATTGCGGCGCACCGTCGTCCAGCGTTTTACCTAGGATTCGATTTTTTTCCACCTGAAGGAGGCCTGTGGTCTCAGACTAAGCCTCCCTCCGCCGCGAGTCAACGTTCCTTAAAGCGGGATCTGCTCATGTGTGCAACACTAGAGATAGTTCGCGGCCCGCAACCAGGACTCGGTAAGTTTCATGCCGTCAGAGAAACCGATGCGAGGCTCGTACCCAAGCAGCCGCCGAGCTTTGCCGATACTGAAGAGAACCGTACCCGTCTGAATCGCGAAAACTTCAAGGTTGGGAAACTGAATCTGATGACCTCGGTTGCGGCGATTCGAGGATTTCGATCCTTCGATACGCTTGCGTAGCCGATCTCTCCGTTCCTCACTTTGGCTCTGGAAGTAATACCACAAGCGCTGAATGAGATTCTCCAATACGGGTATCTGCTTGGCCATATCTCGAAACTCTCGACTGCCAAGCAAGCGCCGCGTGGCCCTCCATGACGAGCTCCAAATCCCTGGCTGAGACTTATAGTGATTCATGATTTGTTCGCTGGAGATATTAGCGATCTTCGGTTTTGGAGCCATCATCGCCGCATGAGCTGCAATGAAATCGCCCCATGTCACTTTCTCACCGTCCGTGATGAAGAATGACTCACCCACTGCTTCTTGACGCTCGATGGACAGAAAAATCGAATCAACGAGGTTATCCACATAAGTCGTGTTACAAAGGCCGCTTCCGTTGTCGATCTGAGTACCGTTTCCGTGCCGGAGAGCTTCCACAAGCCCAGTATCCCACCGGGAGTAAGGGCCATAGACAATCGATGGCCGCAGAATCACGACCGGCAGCCCTTTTTGTGCAAACTTCGCCGCCAAGAGTTCAGCCCGAAGTTTGTAATCACAATAAACATTGCCAGTACGCGCAAGGGGTGCATCTTCGGTCGTGCATTGTGGGGCGGGCTTAAGGCCGTAAACCGCCGCAGTACTCATATGAACAAATCGATGCAACCCTGCTTGGAGAGAAACCTCGAGAATATTTCTGGTTCCATTCACAATCGCACCGGCGAAGCCCAACCCCAAGTGAATTACGATTCGCGCATCACCCAGGAGCCCTGGCAAAGAGTTACGATCGAGAAGATCCCCCCTGCAAATTTTAATCGGCAGGCGAGCGATGCGAACGCCGTGCGAAGGATTCCGAACCAAGGCTGTGACTCGCCGGGCACCCTTTTGAACCAGCCGTTCACAAAGCCTTCCACCGATAAAACCCGAAGCGCCGGTGATAAATATGCTTTCGTCGATCCAGTTCAAGGTAGCTCTCCCTTTTCCTCGGTCGCCGTCCAAGGTTCGGGAATTCGACTTGAAGCCGCATAACACTTCTCTATGAGTTCAATCGTCTGCACGGCTTGCCAGCCATCGACGAGAGGGGCCCGCCTTCCCTGAATGGCTCGAACAAAGTCGTCCAGTTCGGCGAGAAACGGATTAGCGGCAGGTCGGCCTTTCTCTTTAGGGAAGCTTAAAGCTGCAGCGATCGGTTGGTCGCCCACTTTCCGAGTGAATATAAGAGTGTCTGGGTCGCTGCGAAGGATCTCCGCATAGGCTCGGTCACCGTCTACTCGAAGCCGATTCCGGAGGGTGTAGGTGCGGCTCAGGCGAACATAGCCTTCAACGTCGTGTCCAGCGCGATGGTGCCGCAGTCTCAGCACGGCATTTGCTTCTATGCCACCACCCCAGTCATCGGTCTCACACTGGTACTCTACGACCTCACCGAACCAGCTGAGCAGACAGTCCAGGAGGTGAACGCCTTCATCGAGAAGCACTCCTCCACCGGCATGCGCGCTTGAGAGGAAATAGGTTGAGGCCGCTGGCCATTCAAAAGGCATCCCGTAGTCCCAGGCATAGGCCCGAAGATTTCCCAATTCATTATTTTCCAGTAATATCGGCAAAATCTGGCTGCTTTCGCGAAGACGAAAAGGCATTCCAACAGCCAGGATCACGCCTTTCTTTGCAGCTGTTTCGGCACACGAGCGTGCTTCCGCTCCCGAGATTGCGAGAGGCTTTTCGCTGAGGACATGAACTCCTGATTCAAGGAATTCCCGATTGACAGGCGCGTGAAGGAAGTTCGGGAGGGCGTTAATGACGGCATCAACCTCCCGTAAGATGTCATGGTAGTTGCTCACAGCCTTACAGCTAAGGCCATGTTGATCCCGAAGGGCAGCCGCTCTGTTCACGTCGGCATCTACGAGTGCCACCAATTCGACATCCGGGTGCGCCAACGCCGAAGCTACGTGCCTGCTGCGAGTTATGGCCCCGCAGCCCAGTATCCCAAGTTTAATCATGCGCGGTTAATTCCCGTTTGTCCGACGTCCTAAGTCAAAACACACATTGTACAATATCGAATCACGGTGACACTATTTTGTTCCCGGTGATTCAATTTTTTTTATAATCAACTGAGGGCGTCGTGAGAGGTTCTTGCTGCTGGAACGGCATTATTATTGACGAGGATCAGTGGACAACTCTGAACCGCACTTGCCGGTGGAAAGTGTCTGGGAAAATCGAAGCCTAAGGAGGAAGCTGCGAGCAGGATTCAGAGTTTTGTTCGGATTGAACCGCGGCGGCCGCAATTTTCCGGTTTTTCCAGACGACACGTTCCTGGTTTCGTATCCGCGGTCGGGCAATACCTGGACCCGCTTTCTGGTGGCGAACCTGATCTTTCGAGAATCTCCCACCACCTTTGCAAATATCGAAAGACGAATACCTGATCCCTCCGCGGTCAGCAGGAGAGGTCTTGCGAGGATAGCTCGCCCAAGAATCATAAAGAGCCACGAATACTTCGATCCAAGATACTGCAAAGTAATCTATATCGTCAGAGACCCCAGAGAGGTCGTCCTGTCGAACTACTACTTTCAACTGAAGAAGCGATTCATTCCCGAAGGCTATCCGATGGATCAGTACATCGCGCGTTTCGTAAGCAAGGGCGTGGATTCGTACGCTTCCTGGGGAGAGAATGTCGCTAGCTGGCTGGCGGCCCGGGGTGGCGCGCAGGGATTCATGCTGCTGAAGTACGAAGATATGGTCCATCAGACGGGACAGGAGCTATCGCGAATCGCCATATTTCTCGGATTGGAAGCGACACCCGAACGACTTACACGTGCCGCGGAGTTGAGCTCGGCAAGCCACATGCGAAACCTAGAAAAGGTGGAATCTTCGAAATGGGACGGAACGAAGAATACACGAAAAGACATTCCCTTCGTGCGGACCGCTGAAATAGACAGCTGGAAGGGTAAGCTGTCTCATGAGCATGTTGCGATGATTGAATCGGCCTGGGGCAACTTAATGAGTTGTCTCGGGTATGAGCTGATGACGAGGCAGAGTGAAATTGCCCCGGGAAACGACGTTTACCGTCTGTCGCTCAGCCTCCATCGTTGACGATGTTTCTTGTCAGCCCGTTTTGCAACTGAGGAAGTTAAATCGAGAGGATAGTGCGCGCATGGCTTGGAAATTAGAATGAGGATAGTCGCTGCGAGAGAAGAGGACTCAGGGAGGTGGGATAGATTCGTCGCAGATAACGACCGTTGCCTGAACTATCACCGCTGGGGCTGGAAGCGGGTTCTTGAAGAAAGCTTTCGCTGGCCCACGTTCTACTTGCTCGCGGAAGAAGACCAGGCGGTCCGAGGAATCCTCCCGATCGTTTGGCAAAAGAGCCGGATGTTTGGCAGCTTTCTTACTTCTTTGCCGTTCCTGAATGGCGGAGGTGTAGTGGGCGAAACCGCGATCGCGAGAGAGGCGCTGGTTGCTGAAGCCGTTTCGCTCGCCAAGCGCTTGCGTGTCGGACACCTGGAGTTGCGGCATCGCATGGACCCGCAAGTGGCGCTTCCTACCAAGACCCACAAGGTGGCGATGCTGCTGTCGATTGAGACAGATCCGGAGAAAATGTGGGAAGCGCTACCACATAAGGTCCGAACGGACATCCGAAAAGGGATCAAGTCCGATTTAACAGCGGATTTTGGAGGCAGCGAGCTACTGGACGATTTTTACGATGTGTTCGCTCGAAACATGCGCGATCTCGGCACGCCCGTATATTCGCGTATTTTTTTCGCGCAAATGCTCGAAGCGTTCCCGCAAGATAACTTCGTTTGCATTGTACGGCACCGCGGAAAGGCCATTGCTGCGTCATTCTTACTTGGCTACCGGAATGCCGTTGAAGCTGGTTGGAGCTCTTCTCTGTACGACTACCTCGCGATGCGCCCCAACATGTTCTTGTATTGGAAGATCCTTTGCTTCGGCGGCGAACGAGGCTATACGGAATTCGATTTTGGGCGTTCCTCGATGGACTCAGGAACCTACCGATTCAAAAAGCAATGGGGAGCAAGAGAGCTGCCGCTGGTGTGGGCCTATTGGGTGCCCAACGGAAACCAACTGCCGGAGGTCAATAAAGAGAATCCGCGTTATCAGATGGCTATCAAACTATGGCAAAAACTCCCGCTGCCTGTAACGAAAATGGTTGGGCCTCCGGTTGTCCGATGTCTTCCCTAACCGACCGGCGATTTGGGCCTGGCAGCGGCTGCCGATTGGCATTACCCGATGGATCGGGCCGTCTATAGCGTGCTGTCTGCCATGACAAGCTTCGCCGAAAAGCAAATGCGGAATGCGGAAGTCGCAGGTGACAATCGACGAACACGTCTCAGTGTGTCCGTAATTATTCCTACGAAAAATCGTGCAACCGATCTGGCACGCACGATTGACACACTGATGCAACAGAGTGTCCAGCCTCTCGAATTGATCCTTGTAGATCAAAGCGCCACTCCGACCGTTACCCAACAGCTGCCGTTTTCTCTGGTGTACATTCACGATCCCACGCTTTCGGGAGCCTCGGTCGCACGAAACATCGCAATGGACAAAGCGCGCGGTGACATTTGGCTGTTTCTCGATGACGATGTTCTATTGGAGCGCGATTTTATTGAGCAGATACTTGCTGCGTACGATTCGAGCACAACCGGCGTTTCTGGAATTATTACAAATTACCTGTCTCCGCCGCTGAAGCAACGCCTTTGGGAAGCCGTGTTCCAGATCGGACCCTTCCGCGACGAAAGGCAAGGAATCTATCGGAATGCTGAGCGTCTAAGGGGAGCAAAGCCAATTCAAGTCTCTCAATTTGGCGCTGGACTAATGAGCTTTCGTGCTTCGGCAATTCGCAATCACAGGTTTGATCCGAATCTAACCGGCGCATCGCCGGGCGAAGACATCGACTTCTGCAGGAGTCTGCCGCAAGGAAGAGTCCTGCTAATCACGCCGAAGGCGCGGTTGATTCACAACAAGAGCCCCGAGAGCCGCGACCCGACGCACTGGATCAGCGTTGCCGCGCAAGTGACAGCATACATGCGTGTACGCCATTGGAGCCGAGGTTGGTGGAACAATCTTTGCTATGCCTGGCTAAGCGCAGGCTACGCAGCAGCCGTGTCGTTTTCTTCCCTTAAGGGGCGAACATCTACCCCCTGGAAAGCGTGGCGAGCTGGAATTAAAAGAGGCAAGCAGATTAGCCGCGGCTTGAATTGAGATTGCGCTGTGCTAGGAACTGACTCTTGCGCGTGCGCGGCCGCTCAGCTTCCAATTTGATAAATCACGATTCAGTATTTTTTCCAACGCTTCAGTTTCAGGTATGAAGAATTTCCGTAGGCGCGCGTCTGTCTCTGCACGGATAGGCTCAAATGCAGGGCCGCCGCCAAAGAGCACATTGCGCAGGCCGAGCTTTTTCGCCAAATTCACAAGACCGTAATTTCCATTTTCTTGAAGGCGCTCTCTGGCACGACGAGCAAGTTTCGCAATACGCGGATTTCTTGGCAGCGTGGGAATGGCATTCACTAATTTATCGTGCGTAGTTACATCAGCCAGCTGAATTCGTGAGATTCCGATGAAATCGGTTGCCTGGTTCAGGAAGTTCTGTGGATTGGCCTTCAGGTCTTCCTGGAAAAACACCATTACATTGCACGTCCCAAAAAGCTCACGCCAAGCGCTTACGTGCGTCGCATACTTTGACCATTCTAGTATGTCCGGACGCTGCTCGAGGCACGCTTCGAAGGTGCCCGAAAAATATTCACCCTCGCACATCTTGCGGTAATGTGAATAAGTTCTTTGCACTGGATCTCGGAGAGTGCAAAGGATCTTGCAACCAGGAATGTCCCGCGCGATGCGCTCTCGTGCTTGGGCTCCGGTGAAGTAATTGGGACTAAACTCGCCGATTGGACGATCAGGGGAACAAGCAGCGAAGTGGGCAGCGTACCACTCCAATCCCTTCTCATACTTGTACACAAAGAAGTCAGTTTCTTTTACGCCGGAGGGGAGTCCCACGTGACTCGCGAGAGCCTCATGCAGCCACGTAGTAGCTGTCCGAGGAGGGCCAACACCGATAAAATCCGGTAATCTGAGGGGCTTATGGCCGGGCATATTCTTGAAAGGCGATGTCCGCCGGGGTGGTAGGTGTCTCCAATGCCGCCTCGGCCGGCCGCTGCACGCGCGGCACAAAGCGGGGTAAGCAGATCGAGAGAAAGATGACGACCCAGAAAAGCTTCTCATACTCGTCGGATAGGAAACACGCGCCCACCAAGAAGCCAATCAACCCTGACTCGAGAGAGAGGGATGTGAGATACAGAAAGGACTGCGGGTCCAACTCATGCATTCGTCGCCTCACGTTGCGCAGCGAACGAAGCGCGAAAAAAACAATCGCAAGAAAAAGGATCAGACCGAGTGGGCCCAATTCGGCCAAATATTCGATGTAAGTATTGTGGGCGATAGACTTGAAATCAACGCCAGGCGCCGCATACAGGGGCATTAAAGTCTTGAAGTTTCCCAAACCTACGCCAAAAAATGGATGGGATTCGAACATCTTAAGCCCGGCATTCCATGCTTCCAGGCGCGTTTCTTCCGTATTGACACCGTTCGGGGGATGCAGCATTCGATGCAGCGGGGACACCGGCACAAAAATAGCGAGAGGAAGACCTACCACAGCGATCAGTACAAGATTTCGGACGCGATGTCGCGAGTGCCAAATCAGGTAGAGCAAAGAGACAGCGATGGCCAACCCTCCGCCGCGCGACCCCGTGAGCATGATCGCTACCAAGGAAATAAGTAGGCAGCCCAGGAAGAAAAGTTTCTCCGAGTTCTTCTTCGTGTTAAAGATCATGAGGTAGACGAATGGTAGGATAAGAGCTGCGGCCGTTGAAAAGTAGTTCCCATCTCCAACAGAATCGCCCGCTCGGTAGTTGGGCATGGTCGAGTGAAAGCGCAACCATTCACGAATTATGTCCGCCGAACCATAAGCAATCCCAAGCACGGATGCAAGCAAGGTCCAATGAAGCCGCCTAGTCGAATTGACGAGTGTGACGATCACAAAAAAGAAGATCACGAAGTCCAAGTAGACAAGCAGCGTCGTGTTTTGAAGGCTGGCGCTCATGGCAAAGTAAGAAACGGATGCGAAAACAAAGAGAGCGGCAAAGAAACGGGCCTGCGCACTGCGGAAATAGGCTGGGATCGACCCGCCCCGAGTCAGATCAACAATGACGTAGATGACACATAGGCCCCCCAAGACCTTGAATGTACCGGTGCTGCCCAGAATTCGCCAAATAAGTGGCGGATTTGCAAAAGGTGCCAGCGCAACTAGTAGGTAGAATAGAATCATAGCGTTATCCGAACCAGACTGCGCAAGAATCTCCCATGGTTCGCGCGGGGAACGTGCGCTCTGACAAAACCTGCGCACGCTCGGGCCAACGGCTTATCTTCCCGCCAAAACATCAATCGATATTCCGAGATCGCATATAAGCACATATAAGCAAGGGATTTACTGTCAAATACTTCAATATTCCGTTCAAAATGCCTTGGTGCCTTTAATGCACGCAAAAGGCACGTCAAATACCGATCCAACATCCATCGTAGCACTAAGCAAGCCGAACGTGGGAGAAACGTGCTCAGAACAGTTCCTCTATCCGGTTAATACCTGCTTTTTCTGACTAGCCAAAGTCGGAAGAATTGAGAGTGAACGGAGGGCTTAAGCGAGTGGCCGCGGCGCAGCCTGGCATGGTCGGCGGGATGATCGAGAAGCAAAGTGGGTCAAAAGGCCCGATTCCCGGCTATGGCGTCCGAGAAATTGGGATGGAACAGGACTTGAGACACGTTCTTCAGGCCTGGCGAACATGTAACAGCGAGTTTTCCGATCACACCATGCACTGTGATCCAGACTGGATTCTGGAGCAAAACAAAAATCAGAAGGAAAATGGCCGCGTTTACATTTGTGAGAGAGACGGAAAAGTGGTTGGCGCCGTTCCATTTGTTCGCCGCAAGCAGCCTCTTCTTTGCGAGCTTGGAGATTTGGTTGTGGCGAAATTCCCCATGGATGTATTAAGTCTGCAGGGTTACACACCCAATCTTCCTGCCGAAGAGTCCGCTTATGACGCTCTATTTCACTCGATTCTGAATTCCCGATTCGATGCTATTTTCATGAACTACGTGAAGGCGGATTCGTTCCTTTGGAACTATCTTCACACGAGCCCTCTGATTCAGAGATCGCTCCGCTTTTATAGCAAGCGGGGACCAGAGCCACATCTGTTGGCGCGGCTCAAGGGATCGTTTGAGACCTACATGCAGAAGTTTTCGGCGAGATCGCGAAGGAACCGCCTCCACGAAATCAAGCGTTTAAGAGAACGTGGGAACGTGGAGCTAGTCAGAGCAACCAGAGAATCACACGTGAACGCGTACTTAGCTGCGTTCACTGAAGTCAGCCGCAAGAGTTGGCAATACAAACGGCTAGGATGGGGCATTGGCGCAGCGGATCCCGATGTGGTACGCAGTAAGCTGATCTTCCTAGCGCAGCACGGCTGGCTGCGAGCTTACCTGTTGACCTGTGGTGGCGAAGCTTGCTCTTTTATTCTTGGATGGCAATATGCATCGAGGTTCTATGCCGCGGCAATCGGATTTGACCCCTCCTGGGCTAGTTACCGCGTTGGAACGGTACTTCAGTTGCTAGTACTGGAAGATTTGTACAAAGAGAACACACCGGAACTCTATGACTTCGCGACGTTTGCTGAATATAAGGCGCAGTTCAGCACCGAGAGCTACCTTGAGGCAAGCGTTTGGCTGTTCCGCCGGCGGGTTTACCCTGTCCTCGTCGATAGCGTACATCGAATGTTCGACAGGACTTCGATGAAGACTGGAGCTATTCTGAACCGGTTCGGATTAAAGGCGAAAGTTAGGCATTTGATGCGCGGGACACAGCAGTGAAACAGCAGCATTCTGCGACGTTCATTCGCGCGCTGTCTTTACTCTGGATTTTGAAGAATCGCGGACCCCTTGGATTCGTGCAATGGACTGCCCCCGCCCTCCCCTGGCACTTGTGAGATTGCGCGAAGCAATGCTCCCGAAGCCGAAGTGCGCTGCGTGAACGCACTGGACAATGCTGAGTCGGCTTGGGTTAAGGGCAAAGATTAAGTTCGTGCTTCTAGGGGCGAGGTAAAAGAAAGCATTTCTCGGAACTAGACTTGCCACTGCATCCGGACTATGACAGTCGCACAAGGCGAGAGACATAAGGAAAGTGGGATTGAATCAATTTCCGATCGCCTGAATTCAGTCCTACCGCGTAGGCTAGAATCAAAAGCAGCGTTCCTTGCCACGTAAGACTCAGAAAAAAGTGAGGTATGTTGCCATTTGCTTGAAAACCGCTGACGACCCCGCACACAACCATAAAAATACTGCAGGCGGCTAGGGGTCTTGCTAGCGCTCTGACAAAATAATCAACAAGCGACAGGCGCAGGACCCGCGCTACGTACCAGGGCTGCAAGGTTAGCTTAACAGCAAGCAAGGGAACGGCTGTGCCTAGAGCGACTCCTACAATGCCGTATCGATGCGCCCAATAAACGCTCAGAGCAAGATTCGCAAGTCCTTCACCGATGGTCCATATTCCGTAAGCCCGATGGCGATTCTTCGCAATCAATGTGACAGGCGTTCCGAGTTGTGCTGACGAAGAAACAGCTCCGACAGCGAGTAATACCAGGATCGAATAGCTTGAAACGTAACGCGGTCCCACCCAAAGTAGCAACAGCGTTCGACCATGCAATATGAGTACTGCACCGATGGCGAGCGAGACTAAGGCTGACAGTCGCGTCACATTGATAAAAATCTCTTGCATTTCCTTTTCACGGCCTTGGCTATCGAGATGGCTCATCCGAGGCAGCAATGGACTTACCAACCCCGTGATGATCGGACGCATATAGCTGACTAACCGGGATCCAACCGTAAATGGAGTGATCAACGCGGCGTTTAGCACGCGGCCGATGACAACCGAATCGGTCGAGTCCCGGAGCAACTGGCCAGCGTTATTCAGCAAGGTCCAAAAGCTGAATACCAACAGCTCACGAGCAGTACGCAAGTTGACCAAGCGGGCTGCGAATATCGCTTCTGGATCAATCCTCCGAATCATCCAGGCGCTCAAGGGCAGGCACGCAAGAGTAGAGATGAGCACGCACACGCCGACGGCGACGACTCCGTATCCGCGCAGTAAGACGATCCAGATGAGGAGCGTACGCAGGGTTTGACGGAATACGGAAACAATGTTGGACAAATCGAAGCGGTCGAGACCGCAGAGATAGGATCCGAGCAATGCCGTTGGTACTCCCGTTCCTAGGTTGACACCGAGAAGAATTACAAGCCACGTGAAGAGTTGCTGCTGTGCAGCCTTGAGCTTGAAAAACGCCGGCAGCACCGCCGAAAGTCCCAGGAAAACCGCAATGATAAACGCCCCTAGAACAATGGTCACCGCGAGCGCCGTGCTAAATACAGCATTGAGAGCCTCGCGATCAGGCGTACCGCTCAAGCGGCCGACGAAACGCTGTAAGGTGCTCCGAATACCCTGAGTCAGAACATCAAAATATCCCACCGCCGAAAACGCGAGTGTGTAGATTCCAAACGCGAAGTCGCCAAGATGATGAATCATGAACGGCGTGATCAGGAGAGAGAGCAAGCCCTCTGCGAAAAGGCTGGCCCAGTTACTGAGGACACTGCGGCGCATATTCGTCTTTGGTCTCTTTGCGGAGCCTCCGGACGATTTTTCGGAATTGAGATCGTGGCTTGGATTCAAAGGCTAATCCACTCGTGTGCGAATTATCTACATTGGTGCTGAAAAGACCGCCGCGTCGACTTCCATACTTTTATTTCAGGCAAACACGCACACTGGTATCATATGTCAAGACTGAGTGAATTCCAGAGGACGCGAATTGACACATATTCTTCAGTTATAACTAAAGTCAAAGTCTCGGGAGTTTCTGGCGATCCGGATTCGATATACGATCCACGCGGTTAACTTGAGGATCCAGGAGGCAAGGCGATTGCTGCTGCGGTCAAACTGTTAGATATGAAAAAATTCTCGATTGCATTAGCTTTTCTCCTGATTTGTTTGGGCGCTTTGGATATGAGTCCGCGGCGGCCTGGAGTGAATGCGGCTGCATCGCAAAGCTCGTCGCTCCCGTCATTGGATAGATATGGCGGATCGTTACAGCTGCCCTGCGGACGCAAAACCGGGGTCTTTGGGCTTGCGAAAATCGGGAAACGGTGGATGTTCTGCGATCCATTGGGGAATGGATTCATTTCGATGAGTGTAGGCAACGTGAGTCCCGACGGTAGCCAGACGCTCGACTGTGAGGGTAAGAACGTCTATGCCGTTTACGCCGCAAAGTACGGCTCTTCGGGCAATGTTTCGAGTACGGGCTGGAATTGGGCGTGGCAAACACTGAAGCGAATGAAGAGTTGGGGATTCAATACTCTGGGCGAGGACTCTTACGACGCGTTGACGTTCCCGTGGGCGCAGTGCCCTCGATGCGGTTGGCCAAGGCGCGCGCAGCCGATTCCCATGCCGATCATGTTCGAGTTAAAGCCCGCTATCAATGGATCTGTCGACCGCGAAGGATACTTAGGCAGTCCGATTAAAGATGAGATCAGCGGAGTGAATAAGAATTACCAGGGGTATCGAGGCGGAGCGCTGTTTGACGTTTTCGATCCGAACCTTAGCAAGGAGTGGCGGAGTGAATTGGCAAAACCAAACGGTGTGGTTGTGCAGCAAATCCGCAGCAACAACCCTTACATATTGGGAGTTTTGACGGAGGATTCGGATTACTTTTGGGGATCCGGCGCCGGCCCTGACTTTAAGACCGGGCATACGACGGCCAACATCAGCTGGCTGACTCTTCTGACGAGTCCAGTGCGTACTTACATAAGGGCCACCCAGTTCATGAATAAATCTTTTCTGTATCGCCCTCAGCAGTTGTACTCGAAGGCGCAAGCGACGAATCCAGCGACGGCCTGTTCGATTTCCAACCCCTGCAGCCTGCGCGATTATCTGTGGCAGAAGTATGGAGGAAGCATCTCAGCATTGAATGCGGCCTGGGGTTCGAATTACACCACGTTTGA
>JASHYE010000337.1 GCA_030043155.1 Candidatus Acidiferrales bacterium
CCACTGAATCACCTTCACCCGTAATCTCGGTTGTAATCCCCTGAAATATCTTTGACGGCACATGCGGATCCACAAGTATGGTGGTCTCTGATTGCCCCAGCATGTCTATGAAGCCCGGTGCAACTACGCGCCCCGCCGCATTAATCGTCTGCTTCGCCTGCGCGCCCGCCAAATCGCCAATTGCCGCGATTCGCCCATCGCGAATTCCAATATCTCCTGAGTACCAAGGCGAGCCTGTCCCATCAATGATGTGCCCGTTTCGAATCACCACGTCATATTCGGCCTGCGCTGCCGCAGCGTCCTGCGCGCGCAATCTCGAAGCCGCAAATCCGCATACCGCTGCCACCGCGCTCAGTGCAGCTACCGCCCACACCATCCGTTTTCGCGCCATTCGCCCTCCACCGACCCGCTATCATGCGCCCGAAGTATACGCCACAGTTTCAATTTTAAGAGTCAATCTCGACACCTTGCGCTGCGCTCCTCTTTTCAGTACCGTGAACACGAATCAGAACACGAAATCATATGACCAGCTCCCGAAATTCCTTGCTCCTCACCAATTGCTCGCAGATTCTCACGCTCCGCGGACCTGCGCCCCGTCGAGGCCGCGCGCTCGCTGACCCTGGCATTATCAAAGATGGCGCGCTCCTCATAAATAATGGCCGCATCGCCGCCGTCGGCCCTCGTCGCCGCATCGAACGCCTCTCGGAATCTCGTCGCGCACGCAAACTTGATCTGGACGGCGGTGTCGTCCTTCCCGGTTTTGTTGATTCGCATACGCATCTGATCTATGCAACCTCTCGCGCCGCCGAGTACGAAATGCGTATCTCGGGCGCCACCTACGAGGAAATCGCTCGCGCCGGCGGCGGCATTCTCAACTCGGTTCGCAAACTCCGAAGCGCACCCGCCAATCAGCTTAAGAAGCATGCGCTCGCACAACTCAAGCGATTCGCCGCCCACGGAACCACAACCGTCGAAGCGAAATCAGGCTACGGCCTCGACTGGCCCAGCGAACACAAAATCCTGTCGCTCCTCAACGACCTCAATCGCGAACAACCTCTTGAAATTGTTCCTACATTTCTCGGCGCGCACGTAGTCCCGTCGGAATTTCGCAATCGCTCCGGCAAGACTCCTGATGCATATGTAGACCTCATCTGCCACGAGTGGCTTCCGCGGGTTGCCGCCGAACATCTTGCCGAATTCTGCGATGTCTTCTGTGACCGCGGTGCGTTCAGCGTGGCACAATCTCGCAGAATTTTCTCCGCCGCGCGCGCCTGCGGCCTCGGCCTGCGCATCCATGCCGAACAACTTGCTCGAACCGGCGCCGCGCGCCTTGCGGTCCAGATGCACGCTTCCAGCGCCGACCATCTCGAAAAAATCTCTGCCAGTGACATCCACACCCTGGCGAAATCCAACGTCACCTGCACCATGCTGCCCGGCTGCTGCTTCCACCTCGGCCTTCCACACTACGGACCCGCTCGGCAGCTCATTGACGCCGGCGCCATCGTCGCGCTCGCCACCGACTTCAACCCAGGTACCAGCCCCACTCTGTCCATGCCGATGATCGTTTCGCTCGCCTGCACGCAAATGCGCATGACTCCCGCCGAAGCAATCGCCGCTACTACAATCAATGCCGCCTATTCGCTCGGTCGCGGCGACCGCGCCGGCTCACTCGAAGTTGGCAAATTCGCAGACCTCGCCGTCTTCGATGTGGCCGACTACCGCGAAATTCCCTATTATTTTGGTGTGAACCATTGCGTGCTCACGATGAAGCGTGGCCGCATCATTTGCTCAAGGCAACGTTCTTAATTGGCGCTCCACGTCGCGTTTCATAGCAAATTGAATCAATTTATCTGCGACAATACGATTCATGCAGTGTTAATTCATCATAGAGGATGATCTTTGAATGCCCCGACTAATCGAATGCGTTCCCAACTTTTCCGAAGGTCGCGACACCTCTAAAATCGACGCCCTCGTTGCCGCCATGCAATCCGTCGAAGGCGTCTACGTCCTCGACCGTGAGAGCGACGCTGACCACAATCGCTGCGTCATCACTCTCGCTGGCGAACCTGAACCAATCGCGGAAGCCGCGCTTCGCGGCGTTGGTAAAGCCCTCGAGCTCATCGACCTCACCAAACACTCTGGTGCTCATCCGCGTCTCGGTGCCACCGACGTGATCCCTTTTATCCCTGTTGATGGTGTTTCCATCGAAGATTGCGTCGCGCTGGCGAAAAAAGTCGGAAACGAAATCTGGAACCGCTACAAAATTCCCGTCTATTTTTATGAATCGGCCGCTACGCGTCCCGATCGCACGAATCTCGAAAACGTCCGCAAAGGCCAATTCGAGGCCGTCCGCGAAGAAATCCTGAAAAATCCAGACCGCGCTCCCGACGTCGGCGATCCGCGCCTGCATCCGACCGCCGGAGCCGTCATCGTCGGCGCGCGCAAATTCCTTATCGCCTACAACATCAATCTCAACACACCCGACGTTTCCATCGCCAATAAAATTGCTAAAGCCATCCGTTTCTCCTCCGGCGGCCTGCGCTACGTGAAATCGATGGGCGTCGATCTTCGTGCTCGTCACCTTGCGCAAGTTTCCATCAACATGACCGACTACGAGCAGACTCCTCTTCATCGCGTCTTCGAGATGGTTCGCAGCGAAGCCGCGCGCTACGGCGTTTCCATCGTCGGCAGTGAAATCGTGGGGCTCGTCCCCAAGCGTGCCATTGAAATGACCGCCGATTTCTTTCTGCAATTCGAATATTTTTCTCCGGCGCAGGTTTTTGAAAATCGCCTTGCAGCCGCTCTCTCAGGCGCTCCGCTCGAGTCCGGCCCGGGCAAACTCGCTGCACTCGCGCATCCGTTTCTTCATGCCGTGGCCGAACCGACCGCCACTCCTGGAGGCGGCTCCGTCTCCGCATTCGCCGGCGCACTCGCCGCCAGCCTCGGGCAAATGGTCGCCAGCCTTTCGCGCAAAAAAAAATCGCAGTCTGCGTACGTCGATCAGCTCAGCAAGGCTGTCTCTGACCTGCACGCCGCCACAGCGGATCTCGCTGCCGCAATTGATCGCGACGCCGCATCCTACGACGCCGTCCTCGCTGCCTTTAGGCTCCCCAAGAACACTCCCGGAGAATCCGCGCAGCGCGAAGACGCCATCCAGAAAGCGACGCGCGGCGCCGCCGAAGTTCCCATGACCGTGGCGCGAAAGAGTACCGAGATTTTTGAGCGCTTGGGGCAACTGCAAACCATCTCCAGCGCTTCTATGTTTTCAGACCTTCGCGTCGCCCGTTTAATGGCTGCTGCGGGGGCGCGTGGCGCGCTGGCCAATGTCGCCATCAATCTTGATTCGATTACCGACGCATCTTTCGTGGCCATAATGCGCAGACAATCCGCAGAACTTGAGTCGCGCCTCTCCGCAGCCTCCGCGCATGCGTAGCAGAATTTGGCGAGAGTCGCCATGCAACTTGAAAGGCAGGTTTTCATGAATCGCGAGCATCGCTTTCGTCCAGCAAACATTTTGCTCATTGCTGCTGTCACCTCCGTTCTTCTCACTGCCCTTCCGCTCATCGCTCGCGCCAATACCCTGGGCAACGACATCATCGGCATGTTCCCAAAAAACATGAGCGAATTCGCCTACGCTGATATGAAGCAGGCTCGCCAGCTCCCCTGGTTCGCACAGCTCCAGCAGCAAATGCTCCCCGCCAATTTTCGCCAGTTCGAGCAGTTCCTTCGCTCCGCCGGCGTTGATCCGGACACGCAGATCGACGAAATCGCCTGGGGCATGACTGTCCCCGAGTCGCAGCATCCCTCTGAAATTGCCGGCATCGCCCTCGGCAATTTCTCTCCCAATTCCACCGAATCCCGCTTCGCCTCCCAGAAAATTCCCAATATAGAAGTCCACGGCTACAAGCTCTGGGCCTTCGGCAGCGGCTCCGGACCTAACGACATTTTCTTTTTCTTCATTGACAGTAACACCGCAGCTTTCGGCCAACGAGACATTCTGGAAAACCTGATTAGCATCCGTTTCGGCGGTGCGGAAAGCCTTCTTTATAATTCGCAACTGTATCCGCTTATCAGCGCCGCAAATGGCAACGGCATGATCTGGGCGGTTCTCGACAAGACCAACACACAGCTCGCGCTGCATCAGCTCCTGCCGCAGGCCGGCCAGTTCCCGCAGGCTGCCTCCATTCTCAATCGCATCCGCAATATGGAAATTCACATCCAGGCTGGCGATGGCGCCGACGCAAAATTCGAAGCTGTCTGCGATTCGCCCGAGGATGCCAACCAGCTTGCCGCCATGCTTCAGGCCGGAATTATGATGCGTCGTTACCAAGTTCAGCAGACCGACCCGTCTTTTGCCGAAACGCTCTCGAACGTTACCGTTTCTCCGTCCGGTGCGAGCCTCAACGTCGATATTCCGGTCACCAACGACCAGATCGCTGCGATGATTCACAATCGCACTTTCGCCGTCCCCACGCAGTAATCGATAGTATTTTCTCGCGTAGTACCTTTGTACTGGAGCGGTTCAAAATGGCCAGCCCACCCATCTGCCCATGAACTGCAATCCCCTGCGCAATGGTGTGACTCCTCGCAGATTGTCACTTGTAAATCCTTCCTTGAGAGGAGCCTACAGCTCAGTGCTTTGGTCTTTAGCGTGCTCTTTTCCCCATGCTTCCAGCTTCCTGAGGACGGAGGAACTTTGAAACGCACCCTGTTGTTTCTTGCGCTCGCAACGTTTGGTACTGCCCTCCCAGCCGCGGCGGGCCCCGTGCACGTCAAACTTACGGGTGTCGGCGGTGCAAGCCAAGGAGGAGTTTACGTCGCTCCCTATGACCTAAGCATTAACGGCGGAAAATCCATCGAAGTTATTTGCGACGATTTCGATCATGAAGTCACCATCGGCGAATCATGGAAAGCAACGATTCAGAATCTCAGCAGTGCTCTCAAAGATGGTCTCACTGGCACCCGGTTTGGCGATAAGGACGCTCAGGAATATGAGGAAGCTGCCTGGCTGTATACTCAGTTCCTGGGTGATCGATCTGAGGCCGGCAACATTAACTTCGCAATCTGGGCTCTTTTTACGCCATCCGCGGAAAAGTCGAGTGGTTTCACCACGAAGGGTTCCGACAGCGCCCTTGATTGGCTGAACGATTCCACCAACTGGTACAAAGATGGCGCCAAGGGTGTCGACTTCGCGGATTTTGAAATCATCACCCCGACGGAACTGTGGTCCAAGAGCAGCCCTCAGGAATATCTGTACTATTGTCCTCCGCCCTCAACACCGACGCCTGAGCCTTCCAGTCTCTTCCTTCTTGGAACTGGCCTTCTCGGACTCGGTGCTTTTGCTCGCAGGCGTTTGGGTCTGGGTTCTTCTCGCGTTTCGTAAACCCAGTCGTCTGCACTTCACCGGCCCAGCCTTTCCTTGAAAAGGCTGGGCGTTTTCTTGCTTCGATTCACGCTTTCGCACGCATTCGTCCCAGTAAATACCCCTTATAGCCTCATAAAAGACGTTGACACGCCTGCAAGCTGGGAGTACCGTGCGCGTCAGCGTCCTAGGGGCAAAATGAAACAAACAGTTCGCGCCGCACCGTTAATGCGGCTTCAGTGGTTTCAGACTGTACGAACGTGATCGTCGCGGGGTGCGTCGATTCGCCGTGATTGCATTGCCACGTCGCACCGAAGCGAAAATTTCTCACCGTGGAGGTAGCTATGTCTCTTGTGACCACCCATTCGGCGCCTACTATATTTAGAACTTCTGCCCGCGTCCTCACTTTTGCCGCTTTGCTCTCCTTCTTTCTCACAGCGGCAAGCCTGCGCCTGAACGCGCAGAGCGCCAGCACCGGCGCTCTCGCCGGTTTGGTGACCGACGCCTCTGGCGCGACAATTCCTGGGGCCCAGTTACAAGTCATGAGTGAAGCGTCGGGCGAAGTGCGCACCGTCACGACTGGGCCCGCGGGGAATTACTCCGTCCCACTGCTCCCGCCTGGTCGCTACACCGTCGTCGTCAGCAAGACTGGCTTCCGCACTTTAACCATTCCCCACGCGCAAGTTGTCGTCACAGAAACCAATGCCCTAAACATCCGCCTTGAAGTCGGCGAAATCTCGACAAAGGTGGTCGTTCAGGAACAGGTGCAGCAGCTCCAGACGGAAGACAGTACCCTCGGTCGCGTTACCACGGGTGAGCAGGTGGAGAGCTTGCCCCTCGCCATGCGCAACTTCACGCAGATCATCGGACTGAATCCCGGCGTGTCCACGGAAATTGCCAATGCCGGTGAACTGGGCCGCGGCGGCGGCGGCAACAATGAGGATCCAACGGTATCCGAAGGCAACTGGGCATCCGACAACAATTTCCAGATGAACGGCGTCGGCGTGAATGACATCCAGCAAAGCGGCTA
>JASHYE010000338.1 GCA_030043155.1 Candidatus Acidiferrales bacterium
GAGCAAGTTGATGTCAGTCCGCCCAGAATATAAACTGGGGTAGCTTCGTCCATCTGCGAAGCGGACTCATTGGAGCTACGGCCGTGACGCGCCCCAGTTTTATCGTCCTATTGGCCTTGCCAGCGCTTCTTTGCTTTGCCGTTCCGATCTCTGCTTCAGCGAACTCGCGCACCGAGTCCTTAACCCAATCCCAGGCAGCACTACAAGATTCCAAAGATCCCAGTGTCCCGCATGGCAAGAAACTCGTCATGAAGGATGGTTCCTTTCAAATTGTAAGCAGTTATCAGCTTGACGGAGACCGCGTCCGGTACTTCAGCGTCGAACGCGCTGAGTGGGAGGAGATTCCCGCTTCCTTAGTGGATTGGGCAGCCACGAAGCAGGCTGAAGCCTCACAGGCGAAGACTGATGCTGCGCTCACGAACAGACTGAAGGCTGACGAGCAGCGGGCAGCAACCCAAGCGGTCGACGTCGACGCGAGCGTGGAGCTCTTCCCCGGAGTTTTTCTCCCGCCCGGCCAAGGCTTTTTCATCGTCGACGGTTCTGCAGTTTTTCCTCTCCGGCAATCACCGGCATCCGCAAAATTGGACAAAGGCCACTTGGTCGAACAAATTGCCGTCCCAGTCCCCGTGATACCGTCCCGCACAAGAGTGGACCTGCCTGGAAGGCACGCGTTGTTCCGGACGAAAAATCCTTCACCCGAGTTTTATCTGCGAACAAAAGAAACAGAGGAACCGGAAGTGGAGCTGATCGTGGCCCGCGTTCAAGGGAATAAGCGACACGTCGAAAACATTGATACCTTATTTGGAGACCAAGAACACAAGGGCAAGACCATTTCTCTCCAGGAGTGGCGAGTAGCCGACGGACTCTATCGTTTCACCCTGGGACAACCTCTCACCCCAGGTGAGTATGCTCTTGCGCAGTTTTCGCCAAAGGAGGGGCTCAGCCTGCTGCTATGGGATTTTGGCGTAGACGCATCCCAAGGAGAAAAGAAGAAACAAAAGTAGTTCTCGTGGCACTAACGTTAGGCAGGTTTTAGATCGGCGGGCGCATTGGCTAGCACTTCCTGCAAAAGCGCAGTCAGTTCAGAAAGCTGAAATGGCTTCTGGAGTACCCGCACGCCTCGTTTTTCCCATTGGGAGATGTCCTCACTCGACAGCAGCTCCCCCGTCATGAGCACAAATCGGGAGGCATGTGCGTGCTCGCTCTTGAGGATTCTCTCGATCAGAGCAGAACCGCTCTCATTCCCCAGATTGTAATCACAGAGGACCAAATCGTATCTGCCAGTCGTGATCCGCTTCCACGCGATTTCAGCTGCTTCCACCGTTTCCACGTCCGCTCCTTGTTCCGTCAGGCCGTGCTCCAATAATTCCCTGATCCCCGCCTCATCCTCGACAATCAGAACGGAGCGTTCCTTGAGTCTGTCTCGGCTCGCAGGTCGCGCCGTCTTCACGTCAGCGACAACATTTACCGAAGGCAGGACGATGCGGAAACGGGCGCCTCCCGCCGGAGACGTTTGCGCCTCAATCGTTCCGCCATGCTCTTTCACAATCACCAGGCAAATCGTAAGTCCCAATCCGGACCCGCCGCTTGTGCGGTGGGTGGTGAAGAACGGATCGAATATTTTCGAGCGAATATCAGGTCGGATGCCCGGCCCATCATCATCGATCACGATCTCTTGCTGGTCGGGGAGGGGCTTCACGCGGATACCGATTCGCCCGTGATCGCTCACCGATGCGATGGCTTGAACGGCGTTGGAAATCAGGTTCACAAAAACCTGAGTCATGTGCTGCGGATCCGCCTGAATCGGCGGCAGATCGGGAGGCGCATTCATTTCCACGATGATCCGCCGGCTCTCCAATTCCGCTCTTTGTAATCCGATTGCGCGATCAATTAGGTCTGATACGCGAACTCTCTGGTTCTGGCGTGTCGAAGGACGCGAGAACATCAGGAGCCCTTGCACAAGCTCAGCTGCTTTTCGCGCCTGTTTGTGTATCAATTGGAGCTGACGCCGCGCGTCATCGTCGGCGGCCTTCTCCAGAAGCAAATCGCTTACGCCCAATATGGCGGTGAGAGGATTGTTCAGTTCGTGGGCCACTCCGGAAACCATTTGGCCAATGGCGGCCAGTTTTTCCGATTGCATCAGCTGCTGTTCCATGCGTTTCGCTTCGGTGACGTCTCTCGCCGAGGCAACCACTCCGATGATCTGCCCCTCTGCATTCGTCAGAGGGCTGGCATGGGCGCGCACTGTCCGCCAGCCGCCCTTCTTGTGTGCCGTGCGGTATTCGAGAGCTCCAACACTCACCTCACCGCTTGTAAGCTTGCGGAAAAATTCAAGGAGCGAATCACGGTCTTCCGGGTGCGGGCGTTCGCGAAGCTCCGCTCCCAAATAGTCCTGCGGCGTGTACCCCAGGAACTCTTCTACCCGCGGGCTAACGAACGTGTAACGGCCGTTTGGATCCAAGACAACAATGATGTCTGGAAAGCACGCGACCAAGCGGCGCACAAATTCCTGTTCCTCGCGCAGCCGTCGTTCCATCTCATTGCGTTCCGTAATATCCACGAGCGAGCCCTGAAACCGGACAAACTCTCCCGCTGAATCGCGAATTGCCACGCTGGAATTGAGCACTCGAATAACGGAGCCATCTTTCCGTCGCAGACTCAATGCGATGTCCCGGACCGATCCAGAACTTCGTAACTCCTCAATTAAGTTATTGCGTTCCGTTGTATTTACAAAACGCTGGTCCACAGGCTCTTTGAGCAGTTCCTCTTTACTTTCGTATCCGAGCATCCGAACCATCGCCGGATTCACGTCCAACAACTCTCCGCCCGGCGCGGAGAAATAGACGCCTTCATGTAAGGTCTCGAAAAGATCCGAAAAGCGCGATTCGGCTTCCCGCTGAGCGGAGACATCACGCGCCAGCCCGCTAATGCCCTCGACGGCGCCGTTCTTCACCACAGCGTACAGCGAGCAATCGTAGTAGTGCATCTGTGGCATGCCTTTCCAGCGCACAGGCACGACACCTGACCAAAACCGTTCTTCGACGAACCGCGGCAGAATTCGCGCGATTTCCTCGTGTGTGGGACTCACAATGAATTCCTCGATCGAATGGCCCACAATTGCCCCGAAGGAAAGGCTGAGAAGATCCGCAAATTGACGGTTGATCACCTGAATGCGGCCCTCGATGGAAACGTTAAACGCCAGCCGGT
>JASHYE010000339.1 GCA_030043155.1 Candidatus Acidiferrales bacterium
CAGCGCTCAAGGCTCTGGAAGGGGATGCCAAGTGGGAGAAGTCGATTCTGGAGCTGATGGAAGCAGTGGACAAGAACGTGCCCTTGCCGCAGCGCGATGTGGACAAGCCGTTTGCCATGCCGATTGAGGATATTTTCTCGATTTCAGGCCGCGGCACGGTGGTGACGGGAAGAGTGGAGCGCGGGAAAGTGAAAGTAGGAGAAGAGATTGAGATAGTGGGCTTCCGACCGACGATGAAGAAAGTGGTGACGGGAGTGGAGATGTTCCGCAAGTTGCTGGATGAAGGGATAGCGGGGGACAACGTGGGATTGCTGTTGCGCGGAACGGAAAAGGAAGAAGTGGAGCGCGGGCAAGTGATTGCGAAGCCGGGATCGATCACGCCGCACACGAAGTTCAAGGCGGAAGCGTACGTGCTGACGAAGGAAGAGGGCGGGCGGCATACGCCGTTTTTCACGGGGTACCGGCCGCAGTTTTATTTTCGGACGACGGATGTGACGGGAGACGTGGCGCTGCCGACGGGAGTGGAGATGGTGATGCCGGGAGACAATGTGAGCGTGGAAGTGAAGCTGATCACACCGGTGGCTTTGGAGAAGGGGTTGCGGTTTGCGATCCGCGAAGGCGGGCACACGGTGGGAGCCGGCGCTGTCACGGAAATCGTCGAGTAGAACATGAAAGAGATCATCACACTGCAGTGCGGCGAATGTAAGAACCGGAATTATACAACAATGAAGAACCGGAAGAAGCATCCGGACCGGCTGGAGACTTCAAAATTTTGCAATACATGCCGGAAGCATACGCCGCACAAAGAAGTGAAATAGACCGGCGCTGGTTTCTAGGGGAGTAGGTTCAACGGTAGACCGCCGGTCTCCAAAACCGGATGTGGGGGTTCGAATCCCTCCTCCCCTGCCAGTTTTGGAAGAGCGTAGAGATAGAACCGGCTACAGAAATTGCGGAGCAGACAGGTTTCATGAGTGAGGCGGTAAAGTTGAGAGATGAGCAAGAAAGCGGCGGATCACCGATTTCGATTCCCGGGCCGCTGCAGAAAATTGCCGAATACCCGCGCCGATGGAAGCAGTTCATCCATGACGTGCGCTCGGAAATGTCGAAGGTGGTGTGGCCGACGCGGCAGGACGTGATTTCGACGACGGTGGTCGTGCTTATCACAGTGGCATTTTTCGGACTGTTCTTTCTTTTGACGGACACGACTTTCAGCTATCTGGAAACGGCGGTTCTTAACTATTTCAAACACTGAGAGCAATTCGGCAGATTCGGGTGAAGCGAGGCAGCAAGCGATCGAAGGAAACGTCATGGCGAAGCAGTGGTACATCGTACACACGTACTCTGGCTTTGAGAAAAAGGTGAAGGAGAGCCTGGAAGGACGCGTAGCCGCGTTCGGGCTGCAGGACAAAATCGGACAGATGATTATTCCGACAGAGTCCGTCGTAGAAGTGCGCGGCGGCAAGAAGGTGATTTCGCCCCGGATGTGCTACCCGGGATATCTGCTGGTCGAAATGGACATGGATGATTACACGTGGCACGTCGTGCGGTCCACGCCACGCGTGACGGGTTTTGTCGGTTCGGGGCAGACTCCGACTCCGTTGACTGAGCAGGAAGTAGAAAACATCCTGAATCGCGCAACGACTACGGCGGAAAAACCGCGTCCCAAACTCACATTTGATCGCAACGAGAATGTTCGAATCGTAGACGGGCCGTTTGCGAATTTCACGGGCGTGGTGGAGGAAGTGAACTCTGACCGCAGCACGCTCAAAGTGAGCGTGACGATTTTCGGGCGGTCGACGCCGGTCGAGCTGGATTTTGCGCAAGTGGAGAAAGTCGCGTAAGACGCTGAGTTCTTTTTAGGGAGCTGGAATGGCAAAGAAGGTTCAAACATCGCTGAAATTACAGCTGCCGGCGGGAAAAGCAACACCGGCGCCGCCTGTGGGTACAGCGCTGGGTCCGCAGGGCGTGAACATCATGGATTTTTGCAAGCAGTTCAATGCCAAGACCAATAAAGAGCCGGATGGGATGATTATCCCGGTGGTGGTGACGATTTACAGCGACCGAACGTTCACGTTTATCACAAAGACTCCGCCGGCTTCGGAGTTGCTGAAGAGGGCCGCGGGAATTGTGAAGGGTTCTCCTGAGCCGAACCGGAACAAGGTAGCGAAGGTGAGCCGCAAACAGGTGGAGGAGATCGCCAAGACCAAGCTGGTCGACTTGAATACGACGAAACTGGAATCGGCGGTTCGAACGGTGATGGGCACGGCGCGAAATATGGGAATCGAGGTGGAAGGGTAGGCTGCTCTTTATCTTCAGGGGCTAAAGCCCCAAGTGTCGGGGATTGTTTGTCGGGGCTGAAGCCCCGACCCACAAAGCAGAAAGGTCATTCAGGCGATGAGTAAGGTCGGCGGAAAGAATATCGAGAAGGCGCGCAAGCTGGTGGAGGCGCGCGCGTACAAGCTCGGCGAAGCGGCGGAACTGCTTAAGAAGACTCATTTTGTGAAGTTCGACGAGACGGTGGAACTGGCGATTAATCTAGGAGTGGACCCCAAACAGTCAGACCAGATGGTTCGCGG
>JASHYE010000340.1 GCA_030043155.1 Candidatus Acidiferrales bacterium
CCCACCCTTGCCGAGCTGCCCGTGTATCGAAGAATGACCTGAATTTTCGGTGATCGACAGCGGAATATCGGTCGAAACGTGTCCGAAACCGCTCTCCGCATCGAGATTGGCGTTCATGTCCAAAGGAACGCGCAGCGAAACGTCGCCGAATCCCGATTCCAGCCGCCAGTCATCGCGAATCTGCGAACCCGAATCTGCTTCCGCGTGAACGGAGCCAAATCCCGTCTTCAATTCCAGAGAATCGAAGCGTCCATCAGCGGTAATATCACCAAATCCCGTCTCGCCGTTGAGCTGGCCTTTGAATTCCGGGAAATGAATGCCTCCGAACCCAGTGTCGACGTGAGCATGCGCACGAAGATTGTCGCCGCGAATGTCGCCGAAGCCCGTGTGCAAATTGAGCTGCGAGCCGTCCGGAACCGAGATATCAATTTCCACCTTCGGCGAGTGCCAGTGAAACCATCCGCCGCCGTGATCATTCGGAGTGCGAACGCGCAGTTCAACACGATTGCCATCCTGGGACTCGGACACCTCCACCTCGTCGGGAGCGATGTGCCAATAAGTCGTTTCGATGTCCGCATGAATGGAATTCGCTGGCCCGGAAGCGATGTGAACCGTGCCGTAGTCAGCGTCGAGGTGCAAATCCGCAGCGCCGGAAATCGTCCATGTTTTCGTCCAGGAACCGTCCGATGCCAGCACGCGTGGAGCTACCGCCAGAAAGCAGAGCATCCCAAGAAGCACTGTGACTTTTTTCATCGACCTTCTCCTGCTGCGCAGCAGCAAAAAGCGAACCTCCTGCAGCGCCAAACTAAATTTTGGAAATGTGAATAGAGCCGTCTCCCGTATGCACGATGAGCGGCGGACCGCCGGAGCCAATCCTTCCGTGAATGTTGCTGCCGGAAATGACTCCCGAAGTAGTCACCGGAAAATCGAGCGTGATGTGCCCATCGCCAGTGTGCGCGTCGAGGTCGGCGTTGAGGCCATCAGGCAAAAGGAGAGTCACGCTGCCGTCACCCGAGCGCACCGACCAATCGTTGGCGATCTTGGATCCAGAGGCAACTTCCGCCGTCACGCTGCCGTCGCCAGATTCCAGCGAAAGCGTGTCGAAACGTCCCGCAACATTGATGCGCCCGTCGCCGGAGTCGGCGCGCAGCTCGCCATCAAGATCTGTGCCATGAATATGCCCATCACCAGAATGCAGTCGCACCTGGCCTGAGAGTCCATTGGCTTCAATGTTCCCGTCGCCCGTCGAGATGCGCACCTGCCCATGAAACGGTTGCGAAGTCACGCTGCCATCGTCGGTCGAAACGTCCAGATCGGCTTCGCGAGGAACGCGGAGCTCGATGCGGACCGATCGATTATTCCAGCCAAAGAAGAAGTGGAACGAGGGAACGCGCACCTCCAAATCCACCTCATTGCCATTTTGATTTTCCGTGATGCGCACGCCACGGTCGCCGATCCCATAGCCATTCGTCGTCACATGAGCGTCGATTTCGTCGCCCGAAGAATTGTAAAGATCGACGTGAGCATCATTCGTGATCACGCGCAGAGTCGGGCGTCCTGTGAGCTTGTAGGTTTTGTTCCAGTCGTCGGCATGGGCGGAAAACGGCAAGGCGGAAGCTGCAAAGGTCATTGCAGCCAGGGCGAAGACGGCAAAACACAATCGGCGCATAGCGCCTCCTTCAATAGGTATTTCGCATAAGGATACGCGAAAAGGGCCCGAAAAGTTCCCCTTGTTTGGACGCAAGTGCACGGACACCGTTAGCGCCCTAACTAGGGATAGCCAAGCGCTGGATTCACGATAGACAAGAACCGGGGATCGTATTCACGCGGGCTTGGCTCGCAGAGCTGCGAGTAACTTGCCGGTGGGCAGAGTATTGATCACGTCGCGCGCTTCAAGCCAACCCCGACGCGCCGTTTCCACGCCATATTTCATCATGCGAAGCTGCACCGTGGCGTGTGCGTCCGTCGAAATTACCACTTTGACGCCGCGCTGCTTGGCGAGTCGCAAATGCGCATCGCGCAAATCGAGCCGGTCAGGATACGCATTGCACTCCACCACGACACCGTGTTTCCGGCACGCATCCAGCACTTTCTCCATGTCATAGTCAAACGGATCGCGCCGCAGCAGTAGCCGGCCCGTGGGATGCGCGAGAATTTGCGTATAGGGATTCTCGATTGCAGCCAAAATGCGCTCGGTCATCGCCGCTCTGTCGAGATTCATGTAAGAGTGAACCGACGTGACCACCACGTCGAGCTGCGCCAGCACTTCGTCGCTCATGTCGAGCGACCCGTTTTTAAGAATGTCCACTTCGCTGCTCGCCAGCAGCCGTATGCCGCCAACCGATTTTTCCGCTTCGCGAATTTTCTTGATCTGCTGCATCGTGCGCCGCTCGTCGAGGCCATTCGCAACTGTTACCGCCTTCGAGTGATCTGTGATCGCGATGTATTCATAGCCAAGTTCGCGCGCCGCTTCGGCCATTTGCTCAATCGAATGCTTGCCGTCCGACGCCGTCGTGTGCATTTGCAAATCGCCGCGAATGTCCGCAAGTGTGATGAGCTTCGGCAACTTCTCTTGCTCCGCAGCCTCGATTTCGCCCGTCATCTCGCGCAGCTCCGGCTCGATGTATGGCAACTTCAGTTTCGAGTAGATTTCCTCTTCGCTGCGCCCGGCCACCACTCTTCCGCCCTTCAGCGTGGTCAGCGCGTACTCGTTCAGCGTGTAGCCCATCGCGTTCGCGCGCCCGCGCAGCGCCACGTTGTGTTCTTTTGAGCCGGTGAAATAAAGCAGTGCCGCGCCGTAGCTTTCTGCCGGAATCACGCGCACATCAACCTGCATGCCGTTTGGCAGCAGAAAGCTGACTTTGTTTTCGCCGTGCGCCAACACCTGCTCAATCGGCGGAAACTTCAAAATGTGCTCGCAAATCGCGTCAATTTTCTTCTGTGAAGATTTGCCAGCGGGCACAACGATGAAGTCCAAGTCGCCGATGGTTTCTTTTCCGCGCCGCAATGAGCCTGCCGGTGTAATTATGTCAATCTGGTCGCCGAGCTT
>JASHYE010000341.1 GCA_030043155.1 Candidatus Acidiferrales bacterium
GTTCCCAGCCAGACCAAATGGGAAGCGATGCGTGTAAATTCTGTAAGCAGCACTCGGATGTATTGCGCGCGCTTTGGCACTTCGATCCCCGCCAGTTTTTCTACCGCCAGGCAATAGCCGAGATTGTTCGAGAGATTGGCGAGGTAATCCATCCGATCTGTCAGCGGAATGCACTGCGAATAGGTGAGCTTTTCGAAGTTCTTCTCAATGCCGGTATGCAAATAACCGATCACCGGCTCAGCTTTCAGCACAATTTCGCCGTCCAGTTCCAGAATGACGCGCAGAACACCGTGAGTGGATGGGTGCTGCGGCCCCATATTGAGAACCATGGTGCGGCTCTCAGGCGCGACTTGGAAAGTATCGGCGATGCCCGCCATCAGCGATAGCCCTCCACCGGATAATCTTTGCGATGCGGATGGCCTTCCCAGTCGTCGGGCATCAGTATGCGAGTCAGGTTCGGATGGCCCTCGAATTTCACGCCCATCAAATCCCAGGCTTCGCGTTCGTGCCAGTTAGCGGTGGGCCAGATGTTGGTCACGGTAGGAACTGTAGGATCTTTGCTGGTGACCCTAACTTTCAGGCGCAGGCGTTCTCGTTTGCTGATGCTCACGAGATGATAGTTGACTTCAAAGCGCGGCTCGATAGGGAAGCGGTCAACCGGAGTGATATCGGAAAGAAAAGCAAAATCCAATTCGGAATCGGACTTGAGAAGTTCGCAAGCAGCGATCAGGCGGTTTCGCGGCAGAACAACCGTGGTCTCGCCGCGAAAATAGATTACTTCAGCGATTCCCTGTGGATCGCGATCCTTCAGTTTGCGTACTGCCAGCGGGCTATCTTGTTGCTCTGATTCCACTCTTATGAATCCCGTTTATGGCGTCAGAATGCCCGCCGAAGCAGGCTCTGCAAGAAGAAGCTATTTCACTTCCACTCCAACGCGCCATTCTTCCATAAATAAATGTAACCCACCACCAGAATGACGATGTACAGAACCATCTCCACGAAACCAAACACGCTCAACTTCTTGAATACAATGGCCCAGGGATAAAGAAAAATCGCCTCGATGTCAAACAAGATGAAGATCATAGCGACCATATAAAAGTGAACGGAGAAAGGCTCGCGCGCGTCTCCCGTAGGGCGAATTCCGCACTCGTAGGGTTGATCTTTTGCGCGCGATTTCAGGTGCCGGCCGACCACCGAGGAGGCAATAATCAAAACCGCGGCAAGTCCCGCGGCAAGCAGGAACATCAACAGCAGTGGCGCATACGCATCGAGGTAGCTTCCGCTCATTTTCTATGCACTGCTATAATATCGAGGCGGCGTTCTCTGAGTCAATGAACACGAGAGATATTTTTGCGTCTCAATTCGGGCAGCAAAATTTGGAACGGGGATTATCCGGCAAATGAGCCTGGGATTCAATTCGGATGTGCCAGTCGGGAACGATGTTTTTCACGTCCAGACCGAGAATTACGGCGAGCCGCAATACACCATCGTGACGCTCGTTTATCATCGCGGGCGGATTCTGCACCGGCGGAACTCAAACTATTCCGATCTGATTGCCGCAGCGCGACTCTCAGAAGAGTCTGTGAACGGCAGGGTGGAAGATCAGCACCGTTCGGTCATTGAAGAAATTCGGAGAGGCGCGATTTCTATTCCATCAGGATCTGTGCCGTTGAATAGTTCAGGCTCGCAGGGCATCCAAGTGCGTTTGCGTAACGCCGGTTCGTGGTTTTCTGCGGGCCAAGCGAGCCTCGATCTTGAGGTGATCCAGCGAAAGGGTAGCACACCCGTCAAAGGAGCTACGGTTGAGGCTTTTCTGACAGGATCAAAAGCCGGGGCCCAATGCGAAGCCGAAACCGGGACCGATGGCCTGGCGCGGATTCAATTTGCGGTCCCAAACGCAGCGGCAAATGGCGCAGAGCTTGTGATTCGAGCTCGTGCTGGAGAGTCGCAAGCGACGGATGAGATTCGCTTCGTCCTGCGGCCAAAACAACCAGGTCCCACGAAAACCCCGAAAAATATAGCGAAGCAAGAGCCGGAATGATTGTAGTTGTTATCAATGGAGAGTCGCGCGAGATTCCGGATGGCCTGAACGTTCTTGACATGCTCAGCCATCTCGGACTTGCGGCGAATCGGGTTGCCATTGAGCGCAATCGCGACATCCTTCCGCGTGCCCAATGGCGGCAAACTCTGGTAGAGGCCAACGATTCTTATGAGATCGTGCAGTTTGTGGGCGGGGGCAGTTGAGTCGAAGCATCTCTTGGAAGGCAAATTCTTAGGATTTGCTGGTCGTGTTTTCCGACATTAGAATCCCGGCCAGACAATCCAGGTCTGTCAAAGGAGCGCTATGAAGATCTTCTGTGTACTCACGTTGCTTTTTCTTCCTGTCACAGCGTGGAGTCAGCAAACTGGGCGGCTACACCTACAATCGGAATTGGCGCACGAGCAGAATTTGCCGTTCAGCAGCGGCGTCGTTGCCGGAGACGTTCTGTACATCGCGGGAACGACGGGAGTAAACCCGAAGGCTGCGCGTCCCACCAGTGCGGCAGCGGAGGCTCGCGTCGTGATGGACCAAATCAAGCAAGTTGTCGAAGAGGCAGGCATGACGATGGACGACATTGTTTCAGTGCAAGTCTTCTGCCCGAATTTGGCAGACTATGATGCGTTCAATGGGGTTTACAGAACCTATTTTCATGGCGACTATCCCGCGCGGGCTTTTGTTGGTGTTGACAAGCTTCTGTTCGGAGCGCGGTACGAGGTAATGGGGATAGCGGTTCGCCGCCGGCACGAAAGCAATCGTTAGCGGTAGCACCGGCTGAGAATCGAGAGATTCGCAAGTCAGTCGAGCAAGTGGCCCATTTTCGTTTTTTTGATTCGCAGGTACGCGCGCGAATGTCGGCTCGTGAGCGGCCGGCAAGGAACACGTTCGACGACGCTGATTCCCGCGCGCTCGAGTTGCGTTACCTTATCTGGGTTATTTGACATCAACTTTACCGCCGTTACGCCCAGCGCTTTGAGGGCATCCGCGCAAAATTTGTAGTCTCGGTGATCGGCTTCGAATCCCAATTTCCGGTTTGCGTCGACTGTATCGAAGCCGCGGTCCTGCAATTCGTATGCTTTCAGTTTGTTCATCAACCCGATGCCGCGGCCTTCCTGGGGCAGGTAGAGAACGATTCCTGACTTCGCGCGGGCTGTTTCGCGCAAAGCCATTTCCAACTGCGCGCGGCAGTCGCATCGCTCAGAATGAAAAACGTCGCCAGTAAGACATTGCGAATGAATGCGTACCAACGGGGCTTCGCCTTTGCGAACTTTGCCATGCAGCAAGATCACGGCGCTTTCCGGTTCGCGAGTCAAGCTGAGCTTCTGAGGCGCCTCCATTCCTATGATTGTGAATGGGCCATATGCGGTCGGAAATTTCGCGCGCGCGACAATGCGCGGTGCGTTGCTCTTGCTGGTGATCTGCTTGCGCCGCACAGATCTTTCCCTGGCACGCCTCTTTTTGATCCTGGGTCTATGTTGAGGCATTTTGACTGCGAAATTATAGCAGGATTCAGTGCGCGGTCTTTGCGACGTGCTCTGAACGGCCGATGTCACCGAAAATGGTTATCAGGTCAGGGTTGCTGCAGATTCGACGAGTTCGGGAATTTCGATGCGGATTTGGGTGCCCTGGCCTTCCTGGCTCTTGATCTCCATGCGGAATTGGTCGCCATAAAGCAACCGCAATCGCTCGCGTACGTTGCTGATGCCGATCCCCTCGTGATAAATCTCCGCCAGCCGTTCTGTCGAAATCCCCATGCCATTGTCGTTGATGTCGATCGTCAATCGGCCGTCGGTCATTTTTGTGCAGAGCCGAATCTCGCCGCCTTCGAGTTTGGGGGCAAGGCCATGTCGAATTGCGTTTTCAATGATGGGTTGCAGGAGCATGCTGGGCACAAACGCATCAAGGGTGCTCTCTTCGGCTTGGTTAAAAAATTGCAGTTTGTCGCGGCCGAAGCGCGCGACTTCAATATCGAGGTAGTCATCGATGAAATCGAGTTCGTCGCGCAACGGCACAAAGGTTTCATGCGTGCGAAGTAGCCGCCGCAGAATGTTCGAGAGCTTTAGGATGACGATGCGCGCCATATCCGGATCATAGCGGACCAGAGAAGAGACTGTGTTCAGCGTGTTGAACAAAAAGTGAGGATTGATCTGTCGGGATAGCGCATCCATGCGGGCGGTAAGGAGAAGCTGTTCGTTCCGCTCGAGATTCATTTCGATTCGGGTGTTATTCCAAATCTTGATCGGCATGGCGACGGACATCACCGTGGCCAGGACGATCAGCAGAAGCCATGGCCAGCTTGGATATGGCAACGTGTACAACCATTTTGCCGGCACTGCGCGAGCGAGCGCATAGCGGCCGAGTTCGAGCACAATGCAGGCGCCGAGCGGCAACATTGCCCAATTGACCTGCCCTCGCCGCAGGAGCTTCCAGAGCGACTGCGGAATATTCAAAAAGAGAAACGGACCGAAATGCCAGATATCTTCGGAGTTCGGCATGCCCTGCCGAATCATTCCGCCAATCAGTCCAACGAGCGCGGCTACAGGTACCGCAAGCCATTCATGATGGCCCAGGGCTGGAAGGCCAAGTACGGACGCGCCAAGCAGCCCAACCGTTCGACCGCCGACCAGCCCCATCAGGAAAGATCCGGCCAAGGTGAGATCGAAGAATTCATATCCCCCGCTGAGGGAACCCTTGCCAACCAATCGCAACACGACAGCGAGGGCGAGCGGCGGAGTCAAAAAGAGAAGAAGCAGAATTTTTTGATTCCAATCGCGCTTCTCGATAAAGAGCACGCGCCGAAAGCGCGCAAACCGAACCAGCAAAGCTGCCAAAGAGGCGGAAAAGCCAACCTTCAGCACCAAGGTGAACAGCAGTTCTTTGCCGGAGACAGGCGATTGCATGGTATTCGCTTCAACTTAGCCAATCCGTGAAGGGAAGTAAAGCGCGCAAGAGAAGCGTACTTACAGGATCAACGGCTGTGCGACCGCGTCTTGGCTAATCCAATAGAAAACGTCATCAGAGCTTTCGCCACCATCCTGCCGCGATCATCCGTCAAATCGCATTCGATGACCGCAAGGTACTTTCCCTGGCGCAAGATTCTGGCCTCGGCAAAGACAGTTCCTTTCTGAACGGCCTCGAGGAAATTCATTTTCATTTCCACCGTGGCTGCGCGCGAGCCTGGGGGCAGTCCGAGATAGAGCACCAACCCCCCAGCCGTATCCGCAAGGGAAGCGAGCACGCCACCATGTACGACTCCGTGAATTTGCATGTGCCGAGGCTGCACCTTCATTCGAAGCTTCGCACGGCCGACTTCGGCGTGCTCAAGTTGAAAGCCAAATTGCCGCGCTGTATTGCTGAAATGAAATTTGCGGCCTAGGGCTTCGATGGTCAGCGGTTTTCCAACGTGTATCCTGCGTGTCATTTCAGTCTGCCAATCATGCAGCAGTAGTGCCGCCGTCAAGCGGGATCGCGTTTCC
>JASHYE010000342.1 GCA_030043155.1 Candidatus Acidiferrales bacterium
AAGCCCGGATGGCGGAGGTCGAGACCGAAAGAGAATTTCGCTCCGACGAGGTGCGCGCCGTAAATTTGGAGGAGGAAATTTCCGAGAAGCGCTCCAGCAACAACTCCGATCGAAAAACCAGTGATGCCGTAGCGAGACGCGAGAAAAACACCACCGGCAATGATGAGCAGATTGTAGACAATTGGGGCGAGCGAGGGAATGGTGAAGCGGCCCTTGGCATATTGGACGGCGCTGAGAATGCCTCCCTGAACGAAGAAGAATTGCGCAGGAAGCATGAGTCGGGTAAGGAAAACGACGCGCTGTTTTTCAGCGGGACCGAAACCGGGTGAAATCAACGAAACGATTTGCGGCGCGAAGACTTCCGCCAGGCACACGAGGAGGATGACCAAGAGGGCCATGAAGGTCATCACGGTGGAAAAAACATGCCAGGCTTCATCCTCTCTATCTTCCGCGGCAAACTTCGCAAAAACGGGAATGAAAGTGATGCTGAGCGAACCCCCGGCAACCAGATAGTTCAAAAAATCGGGGAGGGTGAAAGCCGCGACGTAAGCGTCCGTGATGGCGTTGGAGCCGATTTGGTGCGCGAGGGTCCAATCGCGCAGAAAACCGAGGAAGCGGCTGAGCAGAATGCTCGCCATGACAATACCGGTGGATTGAATGATTTTGCGATTCAGGCTAACGGCCACGAAAACGATAGTACACGTTCACTGTGGAAATCTTTCGTGGCGTTTTGCCGGTGATTGCCTGAACTCTTAACAACGCGCGTCCGGACGCGGCAATCAGGCGCGAAGATAGTCGGGTTTCCAAGTCTTAATGAGCTCTTTGATGGAGCTGCGCTTCGTGAGCTTCTCCTCAAGGACGCGGCGGCAGAGTGAAGGCAGTTCGGCGTCGCTGGCGAACCGAAGCGCAACTAGCTGGTCGACTGAGAATTTGGGGATAAGAGGCTTCAAATCAGGCGGAAGCACGCCTTCGAGCCGTAAGCGCATTTCGAGCCGAATGACGCGGTCCTGCACAGTGAGCGCGAACATACGGGCATAAAGTGCGACCAAGATGAGCGCAATCGCCAACAGGAGCGACACGACGGAATCAAAGGAAATGCCGAGCCGCACCATGCGGTAAATCTGATCGGCGAGATTCAAGACTAAAATGGGAAGCGCGATCATGTGGAAGGCTGGTACAAGGCGCGTATGATTGGCAAAAGTTTGCTCTTTCATAGATTCACCTCTTTCCGATTAAGGTTTCGTAAAATTGAGCCCGCCGATGTATTTGACGCACGAACGATTGAATAGTGGCGAGCAAAATCGCCTTTTAGAAACAAAAACGCTGTCGCTGAGCGCACATGTCGCGGAGCCCTCACATGTGGAATACGATGCTATGGGGGAGAAAGTTCAGTCTGCCAGCGTGCTGAGGGGCGAGAACGGGGTTCGTGCGGTGCAAGACGCGTCAACGTGGATGGGGTCGGCGAGGTTTGTTAACCCACACCTCTTTCCCATTTCTAATTCTGGTTTTTACAATGCGATATCGATCGATGTCTTCCATGCACGGAAGCCTTCTGGGTGAACCCATCCGAGCATACGAAACAACATGCGCACCCAAACGTTGATGCGCTTCCGTTACAATCTCGTCGAGGCGATCATAGACATAGGCGCAGACTTCCAGCAACTCCCGACCGTCTAACCCCTCCATACTCCAGTGGCGAGTGAAATTGTGCCCATGGTCCGTGCTCGGCCCGACGCTCACGTAAGAATGAGTACACTGAAACGGGTCCCGAGTTCCAATCGGGCCACTCTCGTCATCCGAAACTCGCTTCCTGGGATTGTGAAAACACTCCATCTGCAACCAACTCGACGGCGCCAAAACAGATTGGTGAAAATTGATATTCCGAGTGTTTCTTAGCCATTGCATTATTGGATCGGCGCTTGCTTTGGCACGCCAATCCTTCTCGTAAAAGTCAAAGTTGTCGAAGGTCGCTTTCTCTGTTTGCAGCATGAAGGTTACGCTTCTGGCGGCTTGCGTGAAAGCGCCGAGACGATATCGAAAGGGGTCGGGTTCGTGATACCATTCCGCCATCTCGTGCCACCAGTGGTGGACCTCAGCAAGCCTGTCATGAGTTGCCGGGATCGGACACGACGAGCCTTCGGCACTCAGTTTCTCCGCCAGTGTCTTCGGATTACGATTTGGCGCTACTCCAGACATAACGGAAGTATATTCGCGCGAGACATACTGTGCATAGCCCTAGGCTGCTCTGACGACGCTTCACCTCAAGACTCACAGAACCTAGTCAAACGTAGTTGGTACGGCCGGTCGCAAAAGCGGTCAGGGCAGGGCGGGATGGAGCGCGAAAGCATGGGAATGAAATTCGAGCACCGCCGGCAGACGGGCGGCGAAATACTGCCAATTGTGGCCACCAGGGTAGAGGTGGAATTCGTGAGGGACTTTGCGGGCAGTGAGAATGCTGTCGAGCAGCTGAGCGCCGTGCTCGAAGCCGTAGTCGTCTTCCGTGCCGCAGTCAAAGTAAATTTGCAATCCGGCCAGATGCGCTGTACGCGCGAGATTGAGCGGATTATTACGCTGCCAGAAGAGCGGATCAGGCGGCGTGCCAAACACACGAAG
>JASHYE010000343.1 GCA_030043155.1 Candidatus Acidiferrales bacterium
TCCATCGGCGCGACGATGAGGCGCAGTGGGCCGCCGCTGCCGATGGTGACGATGAGGTCGCCGAGATTGTCGGACTTCATATTCAATTGGGACGATAAAGATTTCAAGCGTTCGCGGATTTTTGCAGCGAGAACCGATTCGTGTCCGGGAATGGCGGGGGTTTCGACGAAATCGTGCATGTCCTGGGAAGTTGAGCCACTAGTTCCGGCGGAGTTAGTCTGCGCAAGGCCGCACGGGGCGAGGCAAGCGAATATTGCGATAAAAAGGAAAAAAAACGTACGCTTTACCATGGCTGCGGATTTTCCCTTCGGGGCATTGGCATTGTGGCCGCGAGTTTGAGCTGATAAACCACGCGCATTCGCGACGGCGGATGCGCGAAGCGGAGAATGTAACGCAGCAGCTTGCCGGGAGGCAAGGACGGAATGCATCGCGCCGTGACCGTGGTTGTGCTCGGAACGGCGTTGGAGTTTTGTCTAATGGACGAGAGAGGAAGCGAAAACGAGCTGCACGCGAGAGTTGAGGCGCGGCAAATCTTCCTTGAGGGCGGCGATGGTCGCCGGATGAGGATGGCCGATGGCAATCGCCGAGCCGTTTTCGGCTGCATCGCGAGCGGCGAGGTCGAGCTGGTGAAGAATGGCCGCGCGAGTTTCGACATCGTCGAGAAAAACCTTGCGGGAAGCGGCCGGAACTCCCGCTTTTTCGGCAGTCGAGAAAGCTACTGTAGCGGCGGTGGTGCGGCTATCAATGAAGAAAAGACCTCGCTGGCGCAGGTCGGACATCAGCGCGACCATGAGCTGAGGCTGAGCTGTGGCGAGCGAGCCCTCGTGATTATTGACTCCTACCACGTGAGGAACTTCGCTGAGCATTTCCTGCAACAAACTTTGGACTTGGGCCGGGGACATTCCAACGCGTAATTCAACCGGCTCGGCCTTCGCCTTGTTTCCTTCAAACTCCATGGGAAGGTGAAGCATTACCTGATCGCCGCGACGGTAAGCTTCGTCGGCAATTTCAGTTGAATGCGCCTGGGCAGGAAGAATGGAGAGCGTAAGCAGATAAGGCAGCTTGAGGAGCATCTCGGCTGCGGATTTATCGCTGCCAACGTCGTCGATGATAATGGCGAGGCGGGGGCGACCTGAATTGCCCTCTGCTGAGGCGACAGCGATTTCAATGGAATGCGTGCGCCTGCCGTCGAGCGAGTAATCAAATCGAACAATGTGGGGTCCAGCAGGAGCGGAAGTGCGCTTCAGATGGTGGCGCGCGGCAGCTTGTTCAATGGCCTGCTGTACGGTAGAAAGGTTCTTCGCGTCCGGCAGCGTGATAAAGATGTCGTCGGCAACCAGTGATGGCTTGTTGTTTCCAAAACGGCCCATCTCGGGGCGAATCGAAATTTCAGCGTGGCCTCCCGCAGCGGATTGAGCGGCAGCGGCAAGGTCGCGCGCAATGGAATTTATTTGGGCTGGGCTAGGAGACTTTGTTCCGCAGCCAAAGAGGGTGGTGAGAGCAACGCAGAGAAGAATGAGAGTTGCGCCACGAAAGGAACAGATGCAGCGGATTATTTCCTTAGGCAGGCCTGAAGCCACGTGCGATTCAGGCAGCCTTCTGGCCAGATGCGCCTTGCAAAATTTCAACGGCGCGCTTCACGACAGGATCATCAGCCGAGGGAAGCTGACCGGGGGCTGGCGGCGCAAGCTGGTCTTGATTCAACTGCGCGACGTCGCTGATGGCTTGCGGATTCACTTCGACGGTAGGCGTGACGCCTTCCTTGGGGATCGATTTGCCATTGGGCGTGAAATAGTTGCCTACAGTAAGTATCAGGGCACCTCCGTCGGCGAGGGGAATAACTTTCTGCTCCGAGGCAGTGCCGAAAGTGGTCTCGCCGACAGTGTCGCCGCGATGGTTGTCTCCTATGGCAGCCGCGAGAATTTCCGCCGGACCGGCCGTGCCGTTGGAGATGAGCACGGTCATGGGCATCTTCCAAACAACTTTTGACGGATCAGCGGAGAAGGACTGGGAGCTGATCGTTTGGCCTTTCAACGTGCCAATTGTGCCAGATGAAAGGAACAGCTGGGCGGTTTCCACGCCTTCGCTTTCGACACCCGTAGCCGAGTCGCGCAGATCGAGGATCAGCTTCTTTGCGCCCTGACGCTCGAAATCACGAAGCTTGTCGCGCACCTGGCGAGCGGTGTCCGGCTCGAAAGCTGCGATGCGCAAATAGGCGATGCCATTTTGCATTTGCTCCTGGAGGAGGCGTGGCGGCTGGAGCTTGGCGTAGGTCATGGTGACATCAAAGGGCTCTTGCTGATTGCGGCGAATGACTTCGGCTTGGACGGTCTGGCCCACGTCACCGGTGAGCAATACCTGCGCCTGATTGATGGACATTTCCGTGGTAGAGATACCGGCGATGGATTCGAGCAGATCGCCGTCAATTAAGCCAGCTTTTTGCGCCGGACTATCGGGAAGGACGGAGACGACAACCACATAGCCGAAACGCTTGGAAATCGAGGCGCCGACCTGACCGCGCGTCTTGTCTTCGACTTTCTTTTCATAGTCCGCGTATTCCACGGGACTCAGGTAAGAAGATTGCGGATCGAGCGAATCGAGCAGTCCATGCAGAGCACCGGATGTGACTTTGTGGATGTCGGGACTGTCGACGTAATAGTCCTGAATGTACTGGAGAACTTCAGTATAGACGGTCAGCGAG
>JASHYE010000344.1 GCA_030043155.1 Candidatus Acidiferrales bacterium
AGCGTCTCCGTCGCTGACAACGCCGCAGGTTCGCCGCAGACCGTCCCTGTTTCCGGGACTGGTACCGCCGCTGGTGTCACGCTCACTCCGTCCACTCTCGTGTTTGCTGGGCAAAATCTCGGCACGCCTGCTAGTTCACCTCAGCCCGTCACACTGCAAAATACAGGCAATGGCCCGCTCACAATTTCGACCATTTCGATCACTGGCACGGATCCCTCGGACTTTGAGGAAAAGGACAATTGCCCGAAGGGAGGCGCGACTCTCAATCCAAGTTCCGCTTGCTCGATTGCCGTCACCTTCCAGCCAACGGCCACAGGCACTCGCACCGCCTCTCTCGCTGTCGCCGATAATGCCGTGCCCTCGCCTCAGACGGTCGGTCTCAGTGGCCTCGGCACAGCGCCGGGCGCACAGCTCAATGTCTCGACCATCCCCTTTGGCTCAGTCATTGTAGGCACGAAATCTGCCGGTTCGCCGGTCCAGGTTAGTAACCCCGGGAACGGCCCGCTGACGATTTCGAGTATCTCCTTTACGGGCGCAAATCCGGGTGACTTTCAGGCTTCTGGATCCTGCACGGGCCCGAACGGATCGAGCGTAACCGTACCGGCAGGCTCCAATTGCACTGTGAACGTCATTTTTGCTCCTACGGCAGCGGGCTCGCGCAGCGCTACGATGAACGTCAACGACAACGCCACCGGCAGCCCGCAACAGGTCGGCGCAACGGGCACGGCAACTGATTTTCAGCTGGCGGTCGGTTCGGGCGGTTCCACATCCGTAACCATAAGTGCGGGCGAAGACGCCACCTTCAATCTGCAAGCCTCGCCCATCAATGGCTTTTCCGGCACGCTGGCGATGTCCTGCGCGGATCCTATCCCCGCCTCAGCCTGCACGATCTCGCCGCAGCAAGTCAGCCTGGCCGGTACCCAGCCCACCGCATTCACTGCTACGATAGACACGACCGCGCCCACGTCTTCATTCCTCGCGCCGTTCTCCCTCAAGCCTCCGCGTACGCGCAATATCCTGCTCGCCGGATTCGGCCTGCTGGCATTCGCGCTCTTCAACTGGTGGAAGCGCCGTCCGCTGCGGCGTTTTCGGCTGGCATTCTTGTTGGCGGGAGCTCTGCTGCTCTGCTCCTGCGGAGGCGGCAGCAACTCTTCCGGCAGTGGAACTGCCGCGGGAACCTACACCGTAACCGTGAGCGGCGCGATCTCCGGCACTACCCGCACCATCAATCTCACCGTCACCGTGCAATAATCCACTGAGAATTCGTAATTCCTGTGTCGCGCGCGGAAAGGTTCTCCGGTGCGGTTCTCAGAATTCCTTGATCGCCAGCCCGCTTGGATCCTTCCCAACCGGCACCAGCGCAATCAAACAGCCCGCCGGGCTTCCTGAACCGGCTGTGCACGCTTGCGTCCGAATCACGTCGAGTTGATCGGCGCCGTCATCGACTGCCAGCAAAGTATCTCCGATTGACGCAAACTCCAGCACGTCCGGATGCTGCCCCAGCGCGATCGGCCGCAAAACTTGACGCAAGCCCACCTGTACCGGCACGATTTGCGAAGCGCCCGGGTCAGAGACATAAAGAATCTCTCCATCCGGCGAAAGCACTGCATCCTCCGGCGACGCGCCGAGCAGGACGTAATCCGCGACCTCATTCGTCCACGTATCCACAATCACCAGCCCGTGCGCGTCCGGCGATGAAACGTAAAGCTCGCCGCCATCGCTTTTCATTGCAAAACTTCCCGGTGTGCCGTCCAATTCCAAATTTGTCAGCAAAACAAATTTGTGCAGGTCGATTATGGAAATCCGCGCCGAATTGCCCGAGGAAACGTAGGCCTTCGAGCTGTCTGGCAGTACGGCAACTTGTTCCGGCTCCGAAGCAACAGGAATCGTGGCCATCGTCGCGAGTGTCGCCGCATTCAGCACCGAAACCGTGGAATCGCCTCGATTCGTCACAATGAGCAACTTCCCATTCGGCATGACACGCGCGATCCACGGTTGTTTGCCTGTGTGCGCACGCGCGATCACCTGACGCGAAGCGCAGTCGATTTCCGCGACGCTATTCGATCCCGACGCCGCCACGTATGCGCGCGCGCCGTCGCGTGAGAAATCCACTGCATACGGGTCAGATCCTACCGGGATGCGCGCCACGATGCGGCTCGTCTTCGTGTCCAGCACCCACGCGTATCCGCCCGATGTGCTCACTCCCCAGATTTCGTCGCGTTTCGGATTCGCGCGAATGCCGCTCGGCGACGGCCCCACAGGTATTGTTGACGTAGCGGATAGCGTGACCAGATTCACCGCCGTCAGCGTCCCATCCGCCGTGTTGGCGACGTAAGCGAATAAATGCAGCCCGGGCCGCAGAAAAGAAGGCCGGTGCTCTACTGCAATTTCACGCAGCGCAATGCCCAGCAGCACCACCAGAACCACAGTCAGCCGGATGTTCCATCGGGATTTTCGGCGTGGCGTTTGAGGAGGGGGCGTTTGCGGCGAAAAAAGAGTCGGCACGGG
>JASHYE010000041.1 GCA_030043155.1 Candidatus Acidiferrales bacterium
GAGTGGTCGTCGTGCCTTCCTCTTTGTAGCCGCGCACGTGAAGGTTATCGTGATTCGTCCGGCGATAGGTCAGGCGATGAATCAACCATGGGTAGCCGTGATAAGCGAAGATGATCGGCTTATCCGTGGTGAACATCGAATCGAAATCGCGGTCGGAAATACCGTGCGGGTGCTCGGTGGAGGGCTGAAGCGTCATAAGATCGACGACATTCACCACCCTGATCTTGATGTCGGAGAAATGCTGGCGCAGTAAATCTACTGCTGCGAGCGTTTCGAGCGTTGGAACGTCGCCGGCACATGCCATCACGACATCAGGTTCAGTTCCTTCATCATTGCTGGCCCAATCCCAGATTCCGATTCCGTAAGTGCAGTGCTTGACCGCAGCGTCCATATCGAGCCATTGCAGTTCCGGCTGCTTGCCAGCAACGATCACGTTGACGTAATTGCGGCTGCGCAAGCAATGATCCGCGACGGAAAGCAACGTGTTTGCGTCGGGCGGTAGATAGACGCGCACAATATCAGCTTTTTTGTTTACAACGTGGTCTATGAAGCCGGGGTCTTGGTGCGTAAATCCGTTGTGGTCTTGCCGCCAAACGTGGGAGCTTAGAAGATAGTTCAGCGAGGCGATGGGACGCCGCCAGGGAATTCCTCCGGCGACCTTCAGCCATTTCGCGTGCTGATTGAACATGGAATCCACGATGTGGATGAAAGCCTCATAGCATGAGAAGAATCCGTGTCGGCCAGTCAAGAGATAACCTTCAAGCCAGCCTTGACACAGATGCTCGCTCAAGACTTCGAGCACGCGGCCATCGCGCGCGAGGTGCTCGTCCGTCTCCAAAAGCGGCTCCATCCAAAATTTGTTGCTCGCATCGTAGACAGCTTCGAGGCGATTTGATGCAGTTTCGTCAGGGCCAAAGATGCGAAAGTTGTTTGTTCTCGCATTCAGTTTTAGGAGATCGCGCAGAAACCCACCAAGAACGCGTGTGGATTCCGCGAAAGTGGTGCCCGGCTTGGCGACATTCACCGCATACTTACGGAAGTCCGGCATGGCAAGTTCCTTCAAGAGTAACCCGCCGTTGGCATGCGGATTCGCACCCATTCGTCGATCCCCTTTGGGGGCAAGTTCTGCTAATTCAGACTGGAGCTTCCCTTCTGCATCGAAGAGTTCTTCGGACCGGTAGCTTTTCATCCAGTCTTCGAGGATTTTCAAGTGGTCGGGTTTTTCCTCAAAATTCGCAACCGGCACTTGATGGGCACGCCAAGTGTTTTCCACCGGCTTACCGTCAACGAATTTCGGTCCGGTCCATCCCTTTGGAGCACGCAGGACAATCATCGGCCAGACAGGAACACCGTTCAGAGTTCCTTCACGGGCGCTCCTCTGAATCCCGCGAATTTCATCGACGATAGTGTCGAGGGTCTTCGCCATAAGCTGATGCATACGTTCTGGTTCATTGCCTTCGAGGAAATGAGGTTTGTAACCGTAGCCACTGAAGAGTTGCGCCAACTGAGGATCATCCATGCGTCCCAAGACGGTGGGATTCGCAATTTTGTAGCCGTTAAGATGGAGAATCGGGAGCACAGCCCCGTCTCGCACCGGATTGAGAAACTTGTTCGAATGCCAGCTTGTGGCGAGTGCGCCCGTCTCAGCTTCACCGTCACCGACCACGCAGCAGACCAGGAGATCAGGATTGTCAAAAGCCGCGCCAAAGGAATGAGCAACTGAATAGCCCAGTTCACCACCTTCGTTAATCGAACCCGGTGTCTCCGGCGCAGCATGGCTCGGAATGCCTCCCGGAAAAGAAAACTGTTTGAAAAGCTTGTTGATTCCTTCTTCTGTCTGCGGGATGTGTGGGTAAAGTTCGGAGTAGGTGCCTTCGAGATATGTGTTTGCCACAATTCCGGGGCCGCCGTGGCCTGGGCCCGTAACGTAAATCACGTTCAGGTCATATTTCTTAATAAGCCGATTCATGTGAACGTAGATGAAATTCAATCCTGGCGTCGTGCCAAAATGCCCGAGCAGGCGCGGTTTGATGTGCTCAAGTTTCAGCGGGTCGCGAAGCAGCGGATTTTTGTAAAGGTAGATTTGACCAACGGAGAGATAGTTCGCTGCCCGCCAGTAGGCATGCATTTTTCGCAGTTCTTCAGTTGAAAGCGGGCCAGCAGACTCGGGCAGTTGTACGGAACCTGATGAAGCAGCGGAAGCCATTCGAACCTCCATTAAAGTTGCGCTCGCGACTGGGCTTCCGAGCAAAGAGCGATCTTACCGCAGTGCATCTGTTGCTGCACAGGGGTCAAGCCGCAGACAATGTCTCTTCGCCAGTGTTGATATCGGGCCATGAGATTTTCAGGATCACTCCTGCGTTTTCCTCATAAGCAAGCGTAAAGAGATGTGAGCAACGCTCGCAGAGCCAAAAGTGCTCCACTCCGTGAATGCCGGCAGGTGGTGCATCAGCAGGCTGTCGAAAGCGGAAAAATTTGCCGCCTTTACGCCAATCAAACGTGACGGGGCAAGCGGGGTTTGCACACTTGGCGTTTTCGTGCAAAGCCGTGCCCCTGCCGCTAGCTTCACCTAGGCCCGACAGGCCGCTGTCCTGAAGAGCGGCGTTTCGATGGTCTTCCAATTTGGTGATCGTTGCTTGGAGCCAAGCCCGCACCTTCTCTTCAATCTCGTGCTCTTCACCGTAACGGTAAAGAAAATCGAGAGTCTCACCTGCGGAGTTCAGACGAATGTGCCGACATGGGTGTTTGTCTGCGCGAAACTCAGGCGGCACAAGCTGCAAGAGAACGCAATCGCCGCATGAGCCGGGATTGACTTCGTAATCGTGGTTCATGCAAGCAGGGGAATCTTCAAAGATGTATACAGGCCTCCACCCGGAATCCGGTACCCGCGCATACCCGCCGCTATTCAGAAATTCCAATTCCGCTTTCAAGACTTCAAGTAAATCTCGTTCATCTCTTTGCATCGTCGCCCTCCTGCTTACATTTACTTGTCTCAGTTCCGACGGAGCATTGCTGTGACTTGTGTCACCTTCCGGGGTGACTTCTGTCACTGCTAACGGGTTTGGAAAGACAGAAAGTTGGTTCGAGGGAACTGGAAACAGGCAGCGGGTCATTCAAAGGAAACACAAGACGGTAGCCTGTGATCCGCTGCGCTGACGAGGAGGGGATATGAGAGTGTCAGACATCATGGTGCGAACGGCAGTGAGCTGCCCTGCAGAGGCCAATCTTGGACAAGCTGTTGAACTGATGTGGAACCGCAACTGCGGCATTCTTCCTGTCATTAATGAGGGAGGAAAGGTCACCGGTGTTGTTACTGATCGCGATATATGCGTAGCGTTGGGGACACGGAATCGCTTGCCTGGTCAGGTCACTGTCAGAGAAGTCGCCGGACCAGAGCTTCATTTCTGCAGGCCGGAAGATGAGGTGCATTTGGCTCTGGAGAAAATGGCTGCAACAAAAGTGCGCCGCCTTCCGGTAATCAACAACGCCGGAAAGCTCGAAGGTATTTTGTCGATGGACGATATTGTGCTCCATGCAGATCTGGCAAACCCGGCCAGAGATCCGTCTGCTGTGGGCATTCTGAACACTTTGAGGGCAATCTACTCGTCCCGTATTCCTCAGCGAGCGCGCCGATTAGCTGCTGCTTGAGGTGGGCTTATGGAAAAGAGTCTCGAGGGACAGAACGGAATGGGACAAACCGGATTTCGAATTGTTGCGCGTAGGAAAAGGTATAGAATGGGGCCCGCGCTTACTATGCGGGCACCTTACGGTTTGGAGATCATCGAAAATTGCGTTACCTGTCCGCACCTGGAGGAACGTGTTTTCTGCAACCTCCCGCCGCGCGCTTTGCAGCGATTATCGGAGATCACGTCAGCCTCATCTTATCCGAAAGGTGCCACGTTATTCGTGGAAGGTCAGACAGCGCGGGGCGTATTCATTCTTTGCAACGGGCGAGTCAAGCTCTTCACTTCCTCAAAAGACGGCAAGAGTTTGATCGCACGGATTGCAAACGAAGGAGAGATTCTCGGAATGCCCGCCACTTTGACGGGGAAACCGTACGAGCTTACAGCTGAGGTTATCGAACCGACGCAGGCTAATTTCATTCCCCGGACGGACTTTTTAGGTTTCCTGCGCGACTACGGAGAGGCCGCTCTCAGAGTAGCTCAACAGTTGGGTGAGACCTATCACAGCGCGATTTCTGAGATGCGCGCCATAGGCCTTTCCAGCTCGGCGGCGGAGAAAGTCGCCCGGTTCCTTATAGATTGGTGCGCAAGCCACGGAAATGGAAAGGGAGAACTTCGCTCGAAGTTGACGCTCACGCACGAGGAGATCGCTGAAATGATAGGAGCATCGCGCGAAACCGTCACTCGCCTATTCACTGCATTCAAGAAAAAACAATTGATCGAAGTGAAAGGCTCCACGCTGATCATCCGAAATAAAACAGCCCTCGAAAGG
>JASHYE010000345.1 GCA_030043155.1 Candidatus Acidiferrales bacterium
TGGGTCGCGCGCGGCTATTACAATTCGCCGGAAGACAATCACCGATGGACAGAGGATGGCTGGTTCAAAACGGGAGACGTGGCGTGCATTGACGAAGACGGTTACGTGAAAATTGTGGATCGCGCCAAGGATTTGATTAAGTCCGGCGGCGAGTGGATTAGTTCGGTGGATCTGGAAAACAGTCTGATGGCGCACCCCGCTGTGCTGGAAGCGGCGGTGATTTCCGTTCCGCATCCGAAATGGGATGAGCGGCCGCTCGCGGTGGTGGTGCTGAAGGAGGGACGGCAGGCAACGCCGGAGGAGTTGCGCGCGTTTCTGGCGGCGAAATTCGCAAAGTGGCAATTGCCGGATGCGTTTGTGTTTGTGGAGCAGATTCCGAAAACATCGGTGGGGAAATTTTTGAAGATTGCCCTGCGGAAGAAATACGCGAACTGGAATTGGCAGGCGGGCGCGGCTGGCTGAGACTGCAGCTATAGCGCGAGATCTTATCTGACCAATTCGGAAAACGGAGCGGCAGCTTCTTCAAATCTTCCGCCGATTAGCCTTCCCTCTCGCCACTAATTGCCGCTCCCCTGACCTTTGGTTTTGGCGCTTGTGTAGTCACAGCATTCAGGCAAGCCGAGAGAGGGGACGCACCAAGTGAGCAGTGTTCTGCGCCCGTCCCAAAGCCACTGCCAAAGCTGCGGAGCATCCGCGGGCCGCGGTGCGCCGGAGATTTTGTCCTGCACATCCGAAAAAACATGGCTGAGCGTCATGAAGGAGAGTTTTGTGGGATTGTCTCTCACGGCAACATCGTGCATGCGCACGCGAACGATTCCGAACGGTCCCGCACCTTTGGCGGTCCAAACGTCTATCGGTGACGGGTCAAGGCGCCAGCGCTCAGATACTGCGTGGAAACGCCAGTGTTCCGCGTTGAAGGTTCCGGCGGAGGTCGTAAGCGACTCGGTGCCAATGCGCGAGACTCCCGGCAAGCCGTTCGGCATCTGCTGAAGCGCCTCAAAGTAGCACTCTTCATAAGAGCTGTTTTCGATCGCGCAGTCGTCAGTGCTGTCGAGATAGCTGGAACGCTCCATGGAGTAAAGGCCCCAGCGATAAGGTTCGATGTATCCCGACGCGAGCGCAAGTTCGCCGCGGGCCCAAGTGAAAATCCAGTCGTGGGGAACCATCATGGCGGGATGGCCGGGCACTTGTGTGATCGCGCTGGGAAAAACGATATTTTCCCCGTCGAGATAGAAGAGCGCTTTGTTGATGAACTGCTCGCTGGAATCGGGATGGCGCGTGACGATTTCCATCCAGTAGGCTTCGTGACCTTTGAAATTTTCCTGGCCGACGATGGAAAGATCGGCGATGCACTCGACACCGTAAGAGCATTGCGCATCGTATTCGGCGCCGGAGCCGACGGTGAGGTTCCACTGTGAAGAGAAGGCGGGGGCGTGGGAGCGAAAGTATTGCTCAGCAATGACGGACGAATGGCTGAGAGCTGCGACGAGGATCACTATTGCCAGAACGGAGCCGGCACCAAATAAAACTGGAAAGATGCGCGACGCTTTGAGATCAGAAGCGGGTGTACTCATGGCGAGTTACCCCTTGCGGGCATCGCTGCCCGCGATTGAATGCGGTTACATTAACACGAAGTACGAAGGATGTTAACAGGGTGGGCGTTTCAGGCTAGGGGTCAAATAGAGCGGTTTCTTGGCGACGGCGCAAACCCGGCCTCTGGCGCGTTCAAGAAGCGATGGCGGCGAGGTCGGCGAAGAGTTGGTTGAGGTTGACGCCGGAGGGATCGGTTCTTTGCGCGTTGAGCCAGTCGGGGCTGAGCGGGGCGTAGGCTTCATCGCAATACTGCGCAAAAAAATCCCAGGTCATGCGTTTTTTTGCTCCCCACGTGATGCAGGTGAGGCCGCTCGAATCGTAGGCGAGAACGGGAACGGCGTGACCTCCCCAGGAACCGGGTGCGTCCTGATTGCGCAGGCGCGACCAGAGCGAAGGAACGTCCCAGACGGTTTGCCGCTGCGCGGAAAGCGGGAGTGAGAGACCGATGTAAGCGCCTCCGAAGAGCGCGATGGCCTGACGCGCGCATTCAGCGTCGCGATGGCCGAACGCCGCGTAGGCGTCGATTTTATGGCCGGCAATTCCCTGCTGACGCCAGTAATTCAGCACGTCGAGCTCGACCGCGCCAGTATCCGTGGCAGGATCGCCGGGGACGTAGCCGCTTGTGGCGGAGTACGCGGCGACGATTTGCGCGCTTGATGGCGTGAAGGTGTCGCCGAGGTTGGCGGTCCAGCATTCGATCATGTGGCCGGCGGCGGCGCAGGTGCAGTCGCCGAGCGTGTCATTGGCCATCATGGGCCACGAAGCGACTTTCGCCGTCCAGTCCACGGAAGCAGGAGCGGGTGCGAGGAGGCGTGCGCGTGCAGGTTTTTCGCCGAGAGCAGTTCCCTGCTCCAGCAGAGTCACTGCATCGCGTGAACGGAGATAGTTTGCGAGTTGCAGAGTACGCGAATCGATGCGCGGCGGCAGTTTGCCGAGATGAAATGGAGACGGCGGTTTTTTCATAGATTCCTTTTTGTTAGAAAAAGCGAATGGGCGAAGGGGAAAAATAGGGTGTACGGGGAAAGGGCTTGCAGAAATTCAGAATATTAGCGGCGTTGGCGGGACATATAGCAGATGGGCTTTCCATAAACTGGGCCGTTTACTGCATCCACTGTTTTGTGGCGAACGTCCTCAAAAGGCCCCAGTTTGCTGGTCCACTCACCAGATTCAAGCTGCAGAGCAGCGTGTGTGGGAATCTCAGAGCCTTGTGGCCCGGTTGCAAATATGGCTATTTTCTCTAGCCCGGCTTCTAGCGATCCATCAAAACACAGCTTGTAACCAAGGGTCATGTATGCCTGCATGAAGGCGTCAACGGTGACGGTTCTGGGAACCCCGGCGGGCCAGTACCCAACTCCCATAGGGTCCGGCCACCAGTTATGAAACTCGTCTTTAGCTGCCCATGCTATGCAGTTATATCCTCTGCTTGCATTGCTAGTTATCTGGCAAGAGTCAGCAGTCAGATAGGGAAGCTCGTGTTTGGGCCAACTACCAAACATACGGATCGTATTGTGCCCACTGCAGCCATGCCTCGGCCATTTTTCGAAAATTGCCTTGGTCTTCCGGCTTTACTGGATTCTGGCCGGTAATCGCCCGAAGAGCCCAAAACCACTGATCAGGGTCGTCACCTTCGGACCTTAGCTGCGCGATTATCAGCGGGACGGCTGCTTCGCCCATCCCAATGATTTTCTGATATGCGGGTAGCGTCGCGGCGTCGGTAATTGAGGATCGGGCACCTCGTGCGCTTTGCCACTGTTCTACTAACACCCGAAATTTGAACCAGTTATCTCTTGCTGAGTCCGCAACTAACTCAAGACGTAACCGCGAAAGTGTCTCTTGTGTACCCTTGCGTTCGGGATCTTCTTGGGTGCATGCCCAGTCGGCATCACGGCGCCACTCGCTGCCCCCGTTCGCTCCTATGACTAATCGGCCGTATGTCATCGCACAGTCGTCGATCGTCTCGGCGACGAGGGATTGGTAGGCAGCCCCTATCACAACAAACTCCGGGCTAGTCGTAGTTACACATTGAAAGTGTGGCATGGTTTATTGAATTTTTTCGGCGGGTGCGCCTTTACGTAAATTCGGAGGCGCACTGGCGACTGCCATCGTTTGAGAAGTCCGAATTAAGTATGCAGGGTTTCCGTCTTGATCGTACTGGTTGTCGATGCGAACGGCTGAAATCACGTTCGGTTTAACACGAAGCACAGAGCCATCTTCTAACGTAACTTCTGACCATCTCTCGGTTGACTGAACAATGGGTACCTCGTGTCCGTCAATGGGCTGACTTTGAGGGGTTGGAAACGGCACCTTAATTCTTTTCTCAGGCACTTCACTCTCCTGCCCTATCAGGATAAGACTTCCCCGGATTGCGACTTGGTTTTCTTCTTAAACTTTTCCCAACGTGCTAAAACAGCGTATCTTGCGCTTTCGCTGCGTTCCTCCGCGGTCATATTCGCAGCCCTCGCGGGTCCACCCTTGAGGCCACCCCTGCGCCCTAGCGCCACAGCATACGGATTTTTTCTCTTACTTGCCACGCGTTTATTATACCTGAGCGGTCTAGAAGTAACAAGTTTTGTGCTTTTATATACGAGACCGCTCCCGTAGAGAAGGCGGGTGTGACGACAGAACAGGTTCCCTGTCTCCAAACATTTTCGTTACTTCAGTTCGGCCTGCGGGAGGACGTTGGCGGCGAAGATGGCGCTGAATTCTCTATACTGAATTGAGCGACCGAACAGGTCACGTTTCGGTGGCGTCTTCGTTGCGGGAAATGAAGTAGGCGCGGATGGCATCGCGCAGGCCGGGCTTGTTGCCGGTGAGTTCGTAAATGCCCTGACTGTTGCGCCGAATGTCGGTGACGGGATCGAACTGATGCGCGATGAGGATTTCGTCGCGCGTGCCATAGCCGCGATCGCTTTTCGGTCCGTGAAAATGATGCACAACGAATTGATCGAGCACGCCGACGTTGCGCTGGAGCATTGCTGCGCGCGATTGCCAAGCTTCAACCATGGCAACGTATGACGGGCTATAGCGTGTCGCTTGACGCGGCATCGCGCGTTTGTCTTTGGCGTTTGGCTCGGAAACGAGACCGAAAGCCATGAACCAGTCGCCGCTGCCGAGAATCGCCTGGTCGAGCAGGCCGCCGACGGTGTTGAATGCCGAGCGGCGAAACGCCCAAGCGCCGCCAGTCGCGCCCACATAGCTACCCGCGGCACCGTAATCGTATCCGTAGACGAGGCCATGACCGCTGGGATCGACGCCCTTCGGCAGTTTGTAGCCGTTGTCGATGTAATTTCGGGCGAATGATTTGACGATTTTATCCGGCTGGCTGCCGCCGTACGTGACGGCACTCAGATTCGTGTACGTGGAAAAGAGCTGGACGAAATCGTAGTGCTGCAGCAGGTGAATCGCTTCGAGCGCCCAATCGTTGCGGGTGAAGCTGAAATCGCCGTCGCAAATTGCGCCGTACTGCCAATCCGGCTCGAAAGCCCTGATCGTTTCGTTCAGGATATTTTCTTTGTGGAAAAGTTCGGCGTCCGTGCGGAACTGCGCTTCGCGATAGGGCTGGTATTCGGAATCGCCAGTGACTTCGAAGGGTCGGTCGCCGTAAGCCAGTTCGCCGACGTAGAGCTTGACGTTCTTCGTCGCGTTGAGCTGCTGAATGGCGTCGCGCATGATGCGCCGGCGCGCGTTCCAGCGAAACGGATTGGAATACGGCATGGCGAGATGAAGCGTGGCCTTTTCGGACCACGCTTTAGACGCGCCGTCTGCGTTGGGATGTTTTGCGAACACGACTTTTGCACCCGTATTCTGCGGTGATGGCCACCGCACAAAGGGACGTTATGTTTTTTCGCGGACTTCGCTTCTACTTCAGGCGGACTTGCGGGAAGCCATTCGCGGCGAAGATGGTGTTGAATTGCTTTTTGAGCTGTGAAGCGGAAGGAGGTTTCACGGCAGCACTAACGCGGACTGCTGAGGCGGACGTAGGAGCTGGTTGCGGGAGTAGAGATTCAATCGAAACGATTGTGGTGACAGCAACGCCTACAGCAGCGGTAATGGTCGCTTGCAGCGCAGCGTCTTTGACGTGAACGGCGGCGAGGATGGAGTTGAGATTCGTTTGCACGTCAGCGAGCGCGGCGCTGATTTTTTGCACCACGGCAGGCTTCTGCGCTGCGGCCGCACTCTGGTAGCTGGTGACCAAGCTTTGCACGAGCGTGAGGTCAGACTTTACCTGATTGGCGATGGTCTGCACTTCGGCTGCGGCAGCGGAATTTGCGCCGGTGGAAACGCCGTTCGGGCCGCCACTCTGCCCGGCGGCAACGAGGTTGGCGATGTTGACCGCAACTTCCGTGATGACGGGCAGGTCGGCGAGCGCGGCGTTGATCCACGACGTGCTGCATCCAGCAAGGATAAGCACAGCGCAGAGAATGGTGCACAGAGATGCTTTAGCGATGCGGTGGTTCATTAAGTTTCTCCTTTGTGTGGACGGAAATTGAAAGTCGGGAGTTGAAAGCGGCGAGGAATATTGGTGGCTACGTCGGTGCAACATCCACGGCGAGATCCTTCGCTGCGCTCAGGATGACAACCACAAACTCAAACAATTTGCCCATCGTCCGATCCAGCGTCACTCATCTTTATGATCGACGTAAGAAATTTGCAGAGGCTCTTTGCATTTTTGCAGGCGGGCCATGAGCGCGGTGAAGGCGAGGACGCTGTTGCCTATCCAGTCCGGTTTATCGCTCCTCCGGATTTCGCCAACGAGACAGCACCCGAGCGTGTCGACTGGTTTGTTGCCGGGGTGGATTTCGATGTAGTCGAAGCCCGGAACGTCGAGGATATGCGGCGTGAGGAAGTCGTAGCCCATGATGGCGCTGAAGTGCGGCGAACGTTCGAGCAGGAGCGCATAAGTGCCGGCCGGAATCGCGTAAGGCTTGCCTTGCGAGCGGTCCATGCGTGGCTCGAGCGTGTAGCACTGAAAAATGCCGTCGATGTCAAGCAGGCCAGGCGTCGAAAGTGCAGTTCCCTGCTGGCGCGTTATGGTCAGAAGCATAAGAACAGTGGCGAGTGACGAGCAATAACCCAGTCGACAGTTAACAGTTGAGGGTTGAAAGCAAATGTGAAAGTCAGAAGCGAGAGTCAGAAAGGCGATCGGAAAGGAGGCTTTTGCAAAACCGAACGCAAGACGCCACTGCTCGCCGTGGCGGACAGACAGGCAGACAGAAGTGCGCCGTTAGGCGCACTTCTTGAACGGATGGTCAGGCTGTCGGCCAAATCCACCACGGACTGACAACATTTCAGGCACGACACCACCAGGTGCTAGTTAGTCGGCGTCGCGAGCACAAATCCAAACGCGTGGACGTGAATAGCTCCTGCGGTTGCATTCGAGGTGACACAGGTATTGACGATGCTCTTCGCCGATGCGGATTGGTTCATGATCCCTGTCGTCACGGAGGCGATGCCGGATGTATTTTGCACATCTGAGGCGGAAACCGTGCCCGCCGTAAGCGTCGTGTTCGCCGCAGTAAATCGCGCTGCCGTCGTTCCGTCGCCCAGTTCCCATCCGCCTGAGCATCCTGTAATTGTCGCTCCGACGCGCGCCACCACTCCTTCGATGACGGCGTTTGCGGGAATGCAGTTCGAGCACAATGTGGTCGTTGCGCCGGAAGTCGAAAGGGTTACTTCGCCAGAATCGGCTTCCCATTGGATCTTCCCGCCACCGTGACTTCCGGCGTCAAAGAGAGCCTCGTTCACACCGCCTGAACTGGACATAATCAGGTCGCCCGATCCGTGCGAGTTGGCAAAGGTCGCGGTAATAGTGCAGCTCGATGGGCTGACGCTTGAGCCCTGGCCGCAACCGCTGACGCCGGTGATGGTCACTACTTCCCCGTCGCCGCTGCCCGCGCCTACGGCGATGGAATTGCCCACCGCGAATGGCGAAAATTGATATCCGTCCGCCAGCGTGACCACTGGACTGGCAACGGTGATGCTGGTTGTCCCCGGAGCATAAGGACCGCCTGTGACTACATCTGACCAGTTGCTGTACGCCGATGCGACATAAATTCCGGCGACGCGATGCAGCACAGATGCTCCCTGTTGTGCATAGCCGGCTGCTGGGGAGAGCAGCAACGTCAGCGTTGCGGCACAACTCACCAATAAATTCTTGATTCTGACTTTCATGTTTCTCTCCTTATGAAATTACTGATGAGATTTTGCTGACAATCTTCGACGTGTTTTTGTGCGCACGGTTCGTGCGCACGTGGTGAAGTCAGCGCGGCGGGTCGGTGGAGGAAGGATGCGCCGCAATTGCTGCAACGCCCAGCTTCTCCGAAATGCGCGCTACAGCAACATCGAGTCTGTTGATCTGCGTTTGCATCGCACCGATTTCCTGAGCCTGCTGAGTGAGCTGCACTTTGATGGCTTCCGCGTCTGTGGTATAGGGGCTGTACTGCGCAATGAGTGCGGGAACATCGTCGCGCGTGACGATGTTGCGCCCAATCGAAAAAGCCATCAGCAGCATTCCCGCGAGACAGCCGAGCACGCCGAAAAAAAGATGGCGCCAGATCCGTTCTTTCATGGAAGCTCCGAAGGAAAATGTAATGTTGCCTCGGGCGCGGCCCTTCGAATTCCTCAGGGTAAACAAGCGGCGCCCCTACGGGATCGAATCGATACAGCGGAAGAATCACGATCTCTAAGCGTGGCTATTTTGTAGGCGGAGGAACGCTATCAGAGCCAGCGTCGCTGGCGGATTTATATTGCGCGAGGATGCGGGAGACGGCTCCGACCGCGCTGTGAAGAAAATTAAAGGCCCAGGCGTACAACTGGCTGCCGTTCTGGCGTGGCGAAGGCATCGCAGTGACGGCGGCGTTGGCGAGCGCCATGATGAATGCGCCGGTGAATACTGGGTGCCCATGATAAAGTTCGGCGATGGTATGAAGCACGAGGCCTCCTAAAGGCCGGCGACGGGTGACTTGAATACAGCAATGAGCAGCTAAACATACCACCCAGCTCTACGGTCAACAGACTGCAGGAAAAGTAGCGTCCTAACCCAAGCCCACGGATGTTCGATCTGCGGTTCACTTGAAGGTTGAGCCCTTAGTCGGGGAAAGATCATCGATGTGAAATCGGCGCCGATTAGGTCGCAGTGCAAAGATGATTGACTTCGTGGGCGCGGTCGGCATAGATGAGTTTCTCAGCCAAAGCTGATTCGCCGCGATCACTCCCGTTGGGCCTGTTAGGTCATTGTACCCGTACGGTGATGTCCAATTCTGGAAGCAGCCTCCACTAATGCAGTCTGATGAACTCGCCGATGAAGGCTCGCCGCCACAAAGAGTCCCCACACCGTTGTTGCACGCGATGCCCGTCGTGGCTACGTCTTCCACGCCATCAATGAGATTGTCCGCGACGTCCTTCACCATCCCATAGCCGTGCTTCTGGATGTCCGACTGGCACGAAAAGCAGTCCACGCCGGCGAAGTTAAATGTGCCGTTCTGGTTGCCGTGAGTGAGCGCGCCGTTGATGTGGTTGTACCAGTCGGTTGCTTTCTGCGCCATCGTCGATGCGCAAACAAAAACACCAACCGAGTCGCAGCCGCCTGTCCAGCTTTGCGTTGTGTCGTAATAGGTCTCGACGAGAATCGCGCCAGGGAACCACGCTTGCATCTCCTTCCATTTCCAGAAGGTGTTTATGTCTAGCGTCGTGTCCATGGTCGCGCCATTCACGTAGGCAGCAGGCATCCCCATCTGGTAGGCCGTCTGTGGCACGAGTGGGCTGACCGTAAATTGATAAGCGTTTGGGAACAGCACGAGTTGGTCGGGGAAAAAATCGCTCCACGCCGTCAGCACCGTGTGGTAGTAGAACCAGACGCGATCGGCAACCCATGCGTGAGCAATGATTCCCCACAGTGCGTTCGCGTTCGGCGCTGGAACTTGGCCGCTCGAGCACGCCACGCATGTCCCGTCGCTCACCCACAGACAAGTGTTATCGGTAACCGTCGAGCCTGCCGTTGCAGAGAACGTCGGAGTCGATCCGCTGCTGCTCGTGCACCCGCCGGAAGTCTCCTGATGCTGCCAACTTCCAGTGATTGGGTCCTGAATTACAGCGCCGAAGGCGTAATTTGTAGAGGCTGTCCATGTAGGCACGGTGACAAGCGCTGCGCTGTTCGTTCCCACTACCGCAGAACCGCCCGCCCCGTTACCGTCTTCGTCTTCGAGTCCGCGTCCACCGCTTGAAGGGCATCCACCAACTGTCTGGCAAGCCCAACCGTTTGTCGTGTAGCTGACCGTAATCTTCGTGCCCGAGGCGAGCGCATGATAAAAAGAGAGCTGGCAGCTTCCCGTCACGTAATTGCAGAAGGATCCCGCGCCGCTGATCAGTGCAGAATCATAATTTGTCCATGTAATTTCTGTGCTGCCACTGCCGTCCGACGTGGTGATGCCAACCCCAGTACTGAAGCTCGGAACGGCCGAAGCTGACTCACCGCCTCCCGTTTCCACTTGGATGTAGTCGTTGGGATCAACGATCGCCCAGCCTGCCGTGGTGATAGGGTATAGCGTTGATTCCTGCCAGCCTCCGTCAGAGGCTTCGTTCCGATCCATCTGGCGCAACTCTCCGAAGGACACAGGCTCGCCCGTGATGTTGCAGCTGCTGCTAACCTCCGGGCAATCTCCGGCGACCATCATTTCCGGCAAACCAGTCCCAGGAGGAGGCGTAATGTTGATGTGAATGGAATGCGGTGTGACCGTGGTATTGAGCGTGAAACTGAAGACCGTGGTTGAACCGTCGCCTACGCAAGAATTGGTGCAGCCGGAGGGTATGCTATCGGGCTCGACCGCCTCGTCCGTTCCAAAAGTGTGATAGCCAGGGCTGAGACCGAACGCCGTGTTCATGTTGCTCAGGCTGCCGTTGAACCAGTTGCGAACGAAGTCGGTGAATGAGCAACCGTTGTAGGAAGGCCCCATACGTCCACCATAGGAGGTCTGTCCCGCCGTTGTGCTTCCTGGGATCGCGGTTGTCGGATAATAGCAGCCTGCTGGCGCGCTGGCGCTCAATAGCTTCAGGTAATCCGTGTCCGTGGGGAAAATGAACGGCGCACGGTTGTCGACACCGTCTTTTTCCTCGAAGGAAATATGCAACGGAGCGATTGCCGCGACGTACCCCTGCGCCACGCCTACTGGGCTGATCTGGCCGGGAGCCGGGTTCCAGAATTGGTCGCTCACCCCGTCAGTCATGTAGTCGGTGTCATCTGCGCCGGCCATATCGCACATCGTCGACTCGTAGCAGAGCGTGCGGCCATTGAAATAATTGACCACGGACGCGCCAAATGAAGTGGCTCCCAGCGCGTTGAACACGTAATCACTGAAGTTCGGATCGGCATAGTCGACGTTATCGTGTACGCTCCCATGACTGAGGGGTTGGTCGAGCACATAGGTCAAATCGTGCGGCGGCTGCGGAGCCATCGCAAAGCGATTATCCTCGCTGTCATAGGTGAAGCCAGAATAGAGCGTCAGGCCGCCGAGAGAAGGCAGAGCATTGAAGAAATTCGATCCGCTGCAAGAGCCACTGACATTCTCCTGCATGAGAACATCGCTGTCCTCACCGATGGAGTTGAATCCGGCGTACTCAAGGTCTAGCGTCTCGTAGTGAGCCGCCGAACATAGGGCTGTCGTCGAGCTACCTCCGTACTTCGCCTCAACGTTTGCTTTGAAGGAATCGGTACAGCCCTCCGCGCCGCACGCCTGCGATACGTTCTCCAACCACATCCAATTCCCTTCCGGGTCAACAAACTGCGAGCCGGTACCGAACGGCGTAGCTACGTTTTGCACCGACCAGTGGCCTGGCCGAATGAAGCCCGCGGTCGGCACGGTCACGAGAACAGAGTTTGCCGCCGTCAGCGTCATCACCCCTGTTGCTGGATTGAAGCTTGTCAGGTGGGCTGCACCTTGCATCGAACTGGTGCTGCTGAACGCCCAATCCATCCCTGTTCCCGTGCTGTCCACCAGGAAAGGCTCGTTCGTGGCAATGTTGAAGGTCAGCGCAGGGCTGGAAATGTTCACTTGCCAGTTGGTCATCGCTCCGGTGTTTGCCGGATAGCCTGCCATCGAAGAGGGCTGGTAAAAGACAGACCCTGAAGAGTAATTCGATAGCGTGCAAAGGAGAATCGTCCCTGCGCTGCCAGAGCCGTTGCTTTGCGTGCAGGTGACAGCGACGCGATGTGGATGCAGCATTGGTGCAGCCACATCCGTACGTCCGCCGTATTGGTCGAGCGCGGGACCAGCGGGAGGGTCAGGAATTGGGTTCGGTGTAGGAACTGTTGCGGGAATGTTTCCGGCGCGTGCGCAGGCGAGAAGCGCGAGAAAAAGCATCAAAACGAGTGCAATCGTGCAGCGACGAAGTGGCAAATGAGCCTCCGAGAGCCAGAGCTCGGAAATTAGAAGTGAGAGGTTACAGAAAGAACGAAAAGAGCCGTGGGCGGCAAATTAACTGTGCGCGAGTCGAGCTCGCTAGCAACAAGAATGAGAACTAAACAGATGAACCAACATTGGCGAACGAGTTATCGATTCTATTTTGCGGCGACGGTCCAGTTTGTGCCATCACAATAAGCAAGAACATGGTTCGAGCCTCCTCCTGTGACGGTTGCGCCCCACGTAGTTGTGGTCGAATCGCTGACGGGTGCAGTGAGACCTTCGTTAGCGCTGGTGCAGGCGGGCAGAGACGCGAACGTTGTGACGCGCGGGATTTTTACGGCGAAATCAGAGGTGTAGTTTGCATTATCCGGCGAATAGATCGTCCCGAAGCTGTTTTGCGGCGGCGTAAAACTCGAAGCTCCATTGATCGTTCCGCTTGCTGGCGTGAAGGTCGGCAAGCCACTCGCATTCACCTCCACATGGAAGAAGAAGTTGTTCCCGAGGCTCGATGCCGCCGGCAGCGTCACAGCCACCGCCGAGCTCCCGCTGTAAGTCACCATGTTTCCGCGGTCACTCGAAGCAATGGTGTCCGTCGTTCCGGTTACGCTGCGTTCCTGCATTCCGGGCACGCAATCTGCCCAAGTGCCGCCCGATCCGCACATGATGTCGCCGCTATTCGTTGGATTGACCAGCTGGTTCAGCGCGAAGGAATTCGTGGCTGTACTCATCGCGCCGGTGATGCTCAGGCTGTGTGTCGTTGAATTGTAGAAGAAATTGGTTGAATCGCCGCCAAAGGCGCCCGAATTGTTGAATTGCACTGCCGTGTTCGAGCCGCCCGGCGTCCCTCCGCTGCCGCCGGAGCCGCATGGGCTGGAGAGTACAGTGATTAGTCCCGGCGATCCGCCTGCTTCGAGGCACCCGTCGAGGGTCCATGAGCCTGTGAAATACGGAACAGTGCCCGCGACCGCCGGAAGCGAAAGTCCTGCCGTCCCACTGGTCACATTAATCGTCATGGGTCCGGCCGCCCACGCGTTCGATCCGCTGACGTAAAACTGCTGCGTGCTGCACGGGCCGTTTGTTGTGCCCACTGTTCCGCCACCGAAAACATTCGACGGCCACGCGAACATCCACGGCCCACCGCCGCCC
>JASHYE010000042.1 GCA_030043155.1 Candidatus Acidiferrales bacterium
GCATGGCGCAGGAGAAGATATTTGCATTCCGTATTTACGGCGGTGCGCTGCCACGGAATCGCTACCCAGGTCCAACCGATTTCGATGCGTCGATGAACATGCTCGATATTTGCGTAGCGCGTGCTGCCAATCACTTTGCCCGAAGCGCGCTCGACAATCGTGAACGGCAGCGATACACCGCACGCCTGCTGATTCAAGGCTGCTTCGACGTAAGCCAGCATTTCCTCGCGCGTGTGGACGGGATCTGGAATCCACCGCCAGAGTTCGGCGTCCAAGCCCACGTCGGCGAGCATCGGGCCGTGCGCGGGCAGCATGGGCTCGAGTTGCACGAATTCGCCGGTAAGCGTCACTGGTTCGATGGTCATTCGCTTGGAGCTCGCCTCGCCCATCCCTATTATTGTTCCCTTCCCGTTCGGCTAGCTCGCAAATCCGCCCGGCGGTATTATAGCGTTAGAACCGCGTGCTGATGCCGCGGAGGACTAAATTCATGGAGAATACGAGCCCAGTTCCCAGCCGAGTCTCTTTTGTTTTGATTGCGGCGGCGTATTGCCTCGCCTTGGGCCTGGCATCGGCGGCCAAAGCAGAACAAACCCCTGGGCAAGTTCAGCACTGGATCGGCTACATCACAGACACGCATTGCGGAACGCATTGCCAGGTAACGTCGACAATGAAGCCCGATCTAAAGTGCGTCCGGCTTTGCGTGAAGAAAGGTTCAAAGTACGGCCTGTGGACTGGGAATCAGGTTTACGTTGTGAACCCGCAGTCGCTGGCCGCGCAGTTCGCCGCGCAGAATGTGAAAGTGACCGGCACGATCACGAACGGCGTCATTCATGCAACGTTAATCGTTCCCGTGCCACTCCAGAAACCTCCGACCAAGCCAGGCCGCTGATTATTGTTTGTAGATAACTCCACCCTTCATCACGAAAGACACTTTTGTCACCGCGCTGATGTCGTCGAGCGGATTGCCGGGCACGGCGACAACGTCTGCGAAATATCCGGGCTTGAGCGCGCCGATTTGACCCTGCCACATCAGCACCTTCGCGCCTTCGAGCATGTCAGCTTGAAGCACGGCAAGCGGCCTCATTCCATACTGCGCCATTAGAACCAATTCGCGCGTCTGCGTGCCGTGCATGAATGGACCGACATCTGAGCCGACCGCAAACGGTATGCCCGCGGCGATCTGCCGTTTGAATTGCTGCGCCTTAAAGTCGAGCACGGCGTGCTCGCTCGCCGCCGCAGCAGGCGAAGGCGCATGGTCCGCGAAATATTCAAAAACCGTAAACGTGGGAACGGCAGGAATATCTTTTTCGCGCATGATGCGCATGGTTTCGTCGCTCAGGTACGTCGCATGATCGATGGACTCGACTCCCGCCTGCGCGGCGTAGAGCGCGCCCGGTTCGCCATTGCAGTGCACGCCGACTTTGGTGCCCAGCCGCGCCGCTTCCTGCACTCCAGCCGCGAGCTGCGCTTCCGTGTATTGATATTGCGAAATGAATTTGCCGTCGCGCAGAACGTCGCGACCCGTTTCGTACATTTTCACGAAATCGGAGCCTTCCTTGTGCTGCTCGCGGATCGTCTCGATAATTTCATCGATGGTGTTCGCGTAGTCAGCATTTCCCAAAACGTGCTGTGCGGGATTGAAGCCGACCGCGTCCTCGTGGCCGCCGAGAATGGAGATGGCGTTACCGCTGAGGCGCAGACGCGGCCCAGGAATTTCTCCGCGATTGATGGCGTTGCGCACCGCGGTGTCTGCCGAGCCAGCGCCTTCCGTGCCCATGTCGCGCTCCGCGGTGAATCCAGCCATCAAATCAGCGCGGGCGTTGAGCGTCGCAGTGACGGTGCGCTCCGGCGCGGATTCATCGACGGTCTGCATGCCTTCGTTGCCGGGATGCAGGAAGAGATGAACGTGTGCGTCAATCATACCGGGCATGAGAGTCGTGTCGCCCAAATCAATCGTTTGCGCGTCGGCAGGATGCGTGACGGACTGGCCCACTTCGGCGATTTTATCGCCACGAATGAGCACTTCGCCGGGCGAAATAATTTTGCCCGTCTCGATATCCAGCAAACGCGCGGCGTGCAGCACGATGGGATGATCCGGCGGCGCGTACGTCTGTTCGAAACCGTTGTGCATCGTTTCGCTCTGCGCGAAAGCGGCTGGGACGATTGCGATTGTGGTGAGGATCGAAAATGCAAATGGAAGAACGCAATTTATGATGACGCGCGTGCAATTGTTTTTCATGGCGCGGGAATAATACCACTTCATTTCCGGTTTGCCGTACGCAAGAGAGTTTTGACTTGAATTGCGTACTCTTAGAACGAACTTACGCCGGGCTGCGGTCGAGACGACGTACAGTAAGAACGATGAGCAGGTAGATCAAGGCAATGGGGGCAGTGAAAATCAGCACCAGAGGAAACAGGTTGCTTCCATCTTTATACGCATAAATCGTGTAGGCAACCGCCGCGAGCATGGGAATCACCGGTAAAGCGACGGCTCTGCGCCAGCCGTCGCGTAGCCGCCAGAGCAAAACGATTTGCAGGACGAAATACGCTGGAATGCTCCACACAACCAAAAGGAAAATAAGGGAAGCCATAAGCGGCACGGGCTGTTTCATGTGCGCGGCGAACGCAGCCTTCTCCCGGTGGCCCTGATCCGCCAGTGCGTGCTTCACCCAATCGGCCTTCACGCGAGTCGCCGCGCTTCGGACGCCCGTCCACGTCAGGTCGACCGGAACGTTGGTTTGTGCAAACGTGGCACGCATCTGGTCGTCCGTCGCGGTGATCTGAATGGTGTCAACGTGCTGCGCCCGCGTATAGGCGAGCCAGAAAAATGCTTCACCTGTACCTGCGGGGTAAAGCAGCGACCCGCTGGTTATTTCCGTCACACGCTTCCCGGCACAAAACGCCTCAGCACGCACACGAATCGGGCGGTCGCTGGTGTAGCCGATGCGCAGGTAGAACTCCTCCCAGTATCCCAATGTAGCGGGCGATGCGGGGTCGGTCTCGGTAAGTCGCACTTGATTGCCAGCGCTGGCAATCGCCGGTGCCAACAGTATTCCTGTGATAATCAACGCAAGAAGAAGATGAATTCCCTTCCAGGCCGAGTTGAATAGTGATGTGGCCACGCAACCCTCCGCGAGATTCAAAATAAGTGCTCAGTCTGCTTATTTTTGGCCGTGGTGCGTTCAGGTCCGTGCTGTATGTCTAATGATACGTTTTGTTGGCAGCGCTCTCGGCAGAATTTCGGCTCTTGTGCCTCCTCCTTAAACTGTGCAGGAAACAAAGATCCAACGGCTGTGCGGCCTACACGGCGGCAATTTGCGTGGGTCAATGCCGTGGAAGAAGATGAACCTGTTTTCGGCTTGGAATTAGGGCTGTATTCGCGCTTCGGCGGCGGCGCGGATCGCAGCTGGAAAAGGGCACGCTTTACGCGTTTGCCGGTCGAGGTGAACGGCAGTCAGTTCCGTGGTCGCGGCCACAGTTCCCTTCTCGATGTTGCGCATTTCGTGGAGGAAGCGAATCACTTTGTCGCGCACTTCGAGTACGCGCGAGCGGATTTCGACCACGTCGCCCGCGAACAGTTCCTCTTTGTAGGTTGTGTTTTGCTGCACGCCGGCCATGCCGCGGTGCTGCTCGTGCATATAAGTGGGCGTGATGCCCAGTTCCGCGAACAAATTCCATGTCGCTTCATCGAATTTTCCCGTGTACCACATCACGTTCATGTGTCCCATGTGATCGCAGTGCCACGGATGCACCGCGCCCTTGTACGTGAGTGTCTGCATATCATCCATATACGGCGAGGTTGCGATTCTATCGCGGAGCGATGCAGTATCCAAACTCAAGCGTTTCCGTTCCGCGCGGAGGGAACGCCCTGGAACAACATATCCTGTGGTCAGCTCGACGGAAGATTCAGGTGCGTTACAAGGTCTTTGAATTGAGGATCGTCATGTAGGAACGCAAAGGCAGATTCATTCTTGAGAGCAACAAACGGGCTCTCATGCCTGTTGTACGCGATCGCCAGATAGCGCAAGGCGTCG
>JASHYE010000346.1 GCA_030043155.1 Candidatus Acidiferrales bacterium
AGAAAACGCGAACTGCAGATTCCCTGCCTGCGGCAGGCAGGCTCGGAGTGACAACTAGAGGCTTCAAAGGAGCGTTTGATGCAACTTGGAATGGTGGGTTTGGGGCGCATGGGCGCGAACATGGTGCGACGGCTCATGCGCGGCGGGCACCAGTGCGTTGTGTTCGACATGAACGCCGCGAACGTGAAGCAAATGTCTGGTGAGGGCGCAGCGGGAGCGAGTTCGCTGGACGAGTTCGTGAAAAAGCTGTCCAAGCCGCGCGCAATTTGGCTTATGGTTCCGGCGGGCGCAGTGGACGAGACGCTCGCTCAGCTCAGCCCGATGCTCGATCGTGGAGACATCGTTATCGACGGCGGAAATTCCTATTACATCGACGACATTCGCCGCGCAAAAGAGCTGGACGCGAAAGGCATCAAATATGTGGACGTCGGCACCAGCGGCGGCGTTTGGGGCCTCGAGCGCGGCTATTGCATGATGATCGGCGGGCCGAACGATGTGGTGAAGCATCTCGATCCGATCTTCAAGACGCTGGCACCCGGGCGCGGAAATTTACCGCGCACTCCGGGGCGCGAAAAATCAACGAGCACTGCCGAAGAAGGCTATTTGCATTGCGGGCCGTCGGGTGGCGGCCATTTCGTGAAAATGGTGCACAACGGAATAGAATACGGATTGATGGCTGCTTATGCCGAAGGGCTGAATATTTTAAAGTACGCGAATGTGGGTAAGAAATCCACGGAAACGGATGCCGAAACCACTCCGCTGCGAAACCCCGAGCATTACCAATACGATTTCAATCTCGCGGACGTGGCGGAAGTGTGGCGGCGCGGCAGCGTGGTCGCGTCGTGGCTTTTGGATTTGACGGCTATCGCGCTTTTCGAGCAGCCGGATCTCGCTAAATATTCCGGCCGCGTTTCCGATTCAGGCGAGGGGCGCTGGACGATTCTCGCCGCAGTGGACGAGGGCGCGCCGGCAAACGTGCTGAGCGCGGCTCTGTATGAGCGCTTCACATCGCGCGGGCATGATGAATTCGCGGCGAAACTGCTTTCGGCGATGCGCTTTCAATTTGGCGGGCACGTCGAGCGCGCCGCTGGCCACTAAACGAATTTCGAATTGTTTTCAATCTGTGCAGTCTGAGGCGCGAGCAGCATGAAAGCGGACGCAGCGATCGCCCCGCACGTGAGGACGTTTGCGACAGAAGCAGGCCGACCGGCCGGCCCTTGCGCCATGGTCATTTTTGGCGTCAGCGGTGACCTGACCAAGCGCAAACTTTTTCCGGCCCTCTACAATCTCATTAAAGATAACCTGCTGCCGAAGCAGTTTGCCATCATCGGAGTTGGCCGCCACGAAATTTCGCTGGATGAATTTCGCAAAAAAATTGCCGAGGAACTTGCTGAATTTGCGACCAGCCAGGTCGAGCCGGAAGTCGTCGCGTGGCTGACGGACCGCCTCTATCACCATGTGATGAATTTCGAGGACGCGGACGCTTACAAAAGGCTCGGCGATTTGCTGCGGCAGGTGGACAAGGATCACGGAACGGGCGGAAATTATTTTTATTATCTCGCCACCGCGCCGGAATATTTCGGCCCCATCACGCGCCAACTGGGCGACGCGCAACTGACGCAGCAAGCGCCGGGCCGCTGGCGCCGCGTCATTTATGAGAAGCCGTTCGGCGATGGCCTCGCTTCGGCGCGCTCTCTCAATCGCGAAATCGAGCAGGTGCTCGAAGAAAATCAGATCTACCGCATCGATCATTATCTCGGCAAAGAAACTGTGCAAAACATTTTGGCGTTTCGCTTCGGCAACGGGATTTTCGAGCCGGTGTGGAATCGCGGCTACATCGATCACGTGCAGATTACGGTCGCGGAGACAGTCGGCGTGGAAACGCGTGGCGGCTACTACGATCAATCGGGCGCGTTGCGCGACATGGTGCCGAATCACATTTTTCAGTTGATCAGCCTGGTGACCATGGAGCCGCCCGTCTCATTCGATGCAGACGCGGTTCGCGACGAGCAGACAAAAGTTCTTCGCGCTTTCCAGCCGCTGTCAGAGCAGGACGTTCTGATGCGCACTGTGCGCGGCCAGTATGGCGAAGGCAGCGACGGACAGACTGTGCTTCAGGCCTACCGCTCGGAAGCAAAAGTGAATCCCACTTCCTCTACTGAAACTTTCGTGGCGTTGAAGCTGCTGATGGACAACTGGCGCTGGGCCGGCGTGCCATTTTACTTGCGCACGGGAAAACGGCTGAAAATCCGCTCGAGCGAAATTGTGATTCAATTCAAGAGCGTGCCGTTCATGCTGTTCCGGCGCACAGCGGTCGAGCGGCTCGCGCCCAACCAGTTCATCATTCACATTCAGCCGCAGGAGGGAATTTCGCTGCAATTCGGCGCGAAAATTCCCGGGCCAATCGTCAAGCTGGGCACGGTGAACATGGATTTTCGTTACGCTGACTATTTTGGCTCGAAGCCCAGCACTGGTTACGAGCGGCTGCTTTATGAATGCATGATTGGCGATGCCACGCTTTTCCAGCGCGCGGATATGGTCGAGGCGAGTTGGAGCGTCGTACAGCCGATTCTCGATGTCTGGCAGGCGCTGCCGCCGCGCAATTTCCCGAATTATCCAGCGGGCTCGTGGGGGCCGTGGGAGGCGAACGATCTGCTCGAGCGCGACGGCCGCCAGTGGCGGGAACCTGGGCAATGATTCTTGCCGGCGACGTTGGGGGAACAAATACGCGTCTGGCGTTCTTCGATTTCCACGGCACGCAATTCCAAAGAATTTCCGAGCGTACCTATCCCAGTCGCGAGCATGGCAGCCTCGACGACATTGTCGCCGATTTTGTCGCTTCGCAGAAAATGCACGCCGATGCTGCCGGAATTGGCATCGCCGGGCCGGTGCGCGATGGAGTAAGCCACGCGACGAATTTGCCGTGGATTGTCGATGCGCGTCGTATTTCGCAGCGGACTTCGATTCCTTCCGTCGTTTTGCTGAATGATCTCGAAGCGAATGGCTATGGAATCGCGACTCTTGCTCCCAGTGATTTTGCCGTTTTGCAGGAGGGCACCGCTGGTGCGAGCGGAAACGCGGTGATTGTTTCGCCCGGAACCGGCCTTGGCGAAGGCGTCCTTTATTGGGATGGCAAGCAGTTCTGGCCTTTGCCGAGCGAAGGCGGGCACGCCAGTTTCGCGCCTGAAGACGAGTTGCAGGACGATTTGCTCCGCTATTTACGCGCGCAGTTTGGACACGTGAGCTGGGAACGCGTCGCTTCCGGTCCGGGGCTTTTCAACATTTACAAATTCCTGCGCGACACGGGACGCGAAAAAGAGCCTCCGTGGCTCGCGCAGCAATTGAAAGGCGATGATCCTTCGCCGGAGATTTCAAGGGCCGCATTGGAAGGGAAGTCGCCGCTCTGCGAAATGGCTCTGGATCTTTTTGTCACTCTGCTCGCTTCCGAGTGCGGAAACATGGCGCTGAAGCTGATCGCTACCGGAGGAGTGTTTCTGGGCGGCGGAATTCCGCCGAAAATTCTGCCGAAGTTAAGAGCTACGGAGTTCCTGAAAGCATTTGCGAATAAAGGCCGATTCCGCTCAGTGCTCGAATCGATCCCCATCCGCGTGATTCTCAACGAATATACGGCGCTGCGCGGGGCCGCGCGTCGCGCAAGCATGCTGCTGCCAGCCGCCGCTGGCCGATGAACTCAGTTTTGCGGCAAAAGCGCAGCGCTGAGCGTCACCTTGCTGTCCTTAAGAACTTCCAACTGCCTCTCCCACGATTTCTTCCCCGCGCTTTCGATCTTGATGGCGTGCTCGCCCGCGGAAAGGTGCAATGTGGAGGGCGTGTTGCCGACGAATGAGCCATCAACATAAATGTCCGCGCCTGCTGGATCGGACGTGACGCTCACGACTGCGCTGCCGGATTTTCGCTCGCTCTCGGCGCTGCCCCCTTCGGGATAGAAGCGCTTCAGCACATCAATTAAGTTTTGCGCGCTGAGAGCGAAATTCATTCCGCTGACGTTTTCGCCGGCATCATTGCGAATAAGTGATCCAGTCGTAAGTCCGATCACTCGGCCCTGCTCATCCAGCAACGGCCCGCCGCTGTTTCCCGGATTGATGGTCGCATCCGTCTGAATCCATGTGCCGCTGCCCGCAATGTGAAACGGACCGATTCCGCTGACAATTCCTTTCGTGATCGTGTCCGGCATTCCCCCGCCCGGGTCGCCAATGGCCACCACGGATTCGCCGCGCGCAACAGCCGCGAGGGCTGCAAGCGTAAGGTGGGGAAAGCTGGAGCCATCGATTTTCAGCAGCGCCAAATCCAAATCTGAATCAACATAAATCACTTTTGCCGCCTGCCTCTGATTCGAGCGCCGCACGACGAATAGGTCCTGCTGGCCCTCCACAACGTGGCGATTCGTCGCAATCACGCCCGTGTCGGTCACGAAAAATCCCGTGCCGCTCCCGATATTTCCTTCCACCCGCACAATCGCGGGATCGGATTGCTTTGCAATTTCTTCCGCGGAAAGCGCTGGACTGGATGATGGATCGGCGGATGTTTCCGCCGATATGGCCGGCGCTCCGGTGAAAGCATCCTTCACAGACGTGAGCGTTAGCTGAAAGTGGTCCGACTTGAGTAAATAGTAGGACCCTTCGGTCCGTCCCGTAAGTGAGCGCCAGGCGAACGGCCCCTGGGTTACCGTGACTTTTTCGCTGGTGAATCCCTCCATCGAAACCTGGATCACCATCGGATATTCGAGGCGCGAGCCAAAGGAAGTGTGCGGCTTGTGAAAATACGAGCCGGGAACTTTTTCAATGAAAGGGGTTTTCCCCACCACCAGCCCGTTTATTTCGACCGTCGCACC
>JASHYE010000347.1 GCA_030043155.1 Candidatus Acidiferrales bacterium
TCACGCCGCGTTCCAGCAACCAAGAGATTGTCTTTCTCCAGCGCGTCCATCTGTGGCTCTCCGGCAGAAATGAAAATATCCACGGGAGCGCCCTGCTCGATCTGGTGTTGCAGCGTCCCGGACGCGCCAAAGTTGCATACAACTCGCTGGTCCGGATGGCCGCGCTCATAGCTCCCTCCGATCGTTTGCAACGGCGCTTTTAAGCTGATGGCCGCCGATATGGTCAGCGTAATCGGCTGATTCGGCGCATGAGCATTGCCGCATGCATTGAGTCCAAAGCACACCGCTAGTACAACGCAGCCAGCGTACAACCTCTTCCCCTGCAGCTTCGCTGCTGAAGAAATATGCCCCTCCTGAAACTGCGTAAAGATTCACTATCCTAGACGAACCCTTGTTGCCAGCGCAATTTTGCGTCGTTCTGATAACATGGCAGGCGAGAGGACAGTCGCGGAGAGTTTGCGGAGACTTTATGGACCAGCTTCTGGAGTGGCGCAAAGAATTCCCTATCCTCGAAAAAACCACTTACCTCATCAGCAATTCGCTGGGAGCCATGCCGCGCGCCGTCTACGACCAGATGAAAAGCTACGCTGACTCCTGGGGTTCTCGCGGCGTGCGCGCATGGGAAGACAGTTGGTGGGAAATGGCGGTCTCCGTCGGCGACAAAGTTGGAGCGATTATCGGCGCCGGCCCGGGCGAGATTTCTCTGCATCAGAACGTCACGCTCACTCAAGCCATCATCTCCTCGTGCTTCGATTTTTCCCCCCGCCGGAACAAGGTCGTCCTCACCGACCTGGAATTCCCCTCAACGATTTACTTTCATATGGAACAGCGCCGCTCCGGCGCGCGCGTGGAACTTCTAAAGTCAGACGACGGTCTGCACATTCCGCTTGAGCGCGTTCTGGCCGCGATAGACGATACAACGCTGCTTGTTCCCATCTCGCTCGTGCTTTTTCGCAGCGCGACTCTCATCGCTGCGAAAGCCATCATCGAACGCGCCCACAAAGTCGGCGCGCACGTCATTCTTGACTGCTTCCAAGCTGCAGGAACGGTGCCTTTCAATGTGCGCGAACTGGAAACCGATTTCGCTGTCGGAGGCGTCCTTAAATGGCTCTGCGGCGGCCCGGGCGTCGCTTATTTGTACGTGCGTCCTGACCTTCGCACCAAGCTTTCCCCAAGAATCTCCGGCTGGCTCGCTCACAAGCGCCCTTTCAATTTCGAAGCGGCGCCGCTCGACGCCCGCGACGATTCTTACCGCTTCTTGAACGGCACTCCCCACATCCCCGCGCTCTATGCCTGCCAGCCCGGCTTGGAAATCATCCACAAAGTCGGAGTTCACGCCATTCGCGAAAAATCCGCGCGTCAGACTTCACACTTGATCGAAGGCGCTCTTCGCCGCGGCTGGCGCGTCAATTCGCCCCGCGACTCTTCCGAACGCGGCGGCACCGTCTCGATCGATTGTCCTCACGCGATGGAAGTAAAAAATGAATTGATCGCCCGCGACATTCTCGTCGACTACCGCCCCGGCGCCGGCATTCGTATCTCGCCTCATTTCTACAATACCGAACAGGAAATCGATTTCTCGCTCGCGCAGATCGACGAAATCTTCTCGAGCCGCGCCTGGGAGCGCCATCTTCAGCCAGCCTGATTCGCCGGTGCTATAATCCCGCAACCGTCGCGCCGATCTTTCCGGCGGCGACGAATCCCCAATCCTGAGAAAAGCTGGCGAACAGTCCAAGGCGAAGAATTGACCGAAGCAAATGGCCACAATTGGGTGTTGCAGCGGCATTCCATGGTCGAGGAGCAGATCCGCAAGCGCGGCATTCGCTCGCCACGAGTCTTATCGGCTCTGGAATGCGTTCCGCGCCACCTTTTCGTTCCCGAGGAGCTTCTCGCCCACGCTTACGAGGACCGCGCGCTGAAAATCGCCGGCGGCCAGACGATTTCACAGCCGTATATGGTTGCGGCGATGACCGAGTACCTCGAACTCGAGGGCGGTGAGCGCGTCCTCGAGGTGGGCACAGGTTCTGGTTATCAAGCTGCCGTTCTTGCCGAATTAGCCAGTGAAGTTGTCACCGTCGAAAGAGACGAACCTCTGGCCGCTTCTGCCCGTGAGCGCCTCTCCTCATTCGGCTATCGGAATATCCGAGTGATCTTGGGCGACGGAACTCTCGGCTCGCCGCCGGACGCCCCTTTTGGCGCAGCTCTTGTCGCAGCCGCAGCGCCCGCGGTGCCGCCGCCGCTCTTCGAGCAGCTCACTGAAGGCGGCCGGCTGGTGATTCCCGTCGGCGATGCGGAAAAGCAGATGCTCCTGCGAATTCGCAAAAAAGAAGGCAAAGTCGCGGAAGAAAAACTCTTCGTCTGCCAATTCGTTCCGCTTCGTGGCCGTTACGGCTGGCCGGAAGACCCCTCATGAATCCGCGACCCGAACTCTCCGTAGTTATCCCCGCCTTCAATGAGGAAGCGCGCCTCCCACGCTCCCTCACGCGCATTCGCGACTACCTTCTCCGAGCGCATCCTTCGAGCCAAATCATTGTTGTAGACGACGGCTCTACGGATCGCACAGCAGATGTTGTCCAATCTCTGCAGAGGGACACACCGCACCTCCAGCTGTTAGTCAATGAGCAGAATCGCGGCAAGGGTTACAGTGTGCGCAAGGGAATGCTCGCAGCGCGCGGCGAGGTCACGCTTTTCACTGATGCTGATTTATCTGCGCCCATCGAAGAAGCCGAAAAACTTCTCGCCGCATTGCGCTCTGCGGACGTTGCCATCGGCTCCCGCGCGCTCGACCGCAGCCTCATCCAGGTCCACGAGTCCCGCTCCCGCGAATTTGCCGGCATTCTGTTCAATCTTATGGTGCGAATCGCGACCGGTTTGCCTTTTAAGGATACGCAATGCGGCTTCAAAGCCTTCCGCACCGATCGTGCTCGGGTGGTTTTTGAGCAGCAGACAATTGAAGGATTCGGCTTCGATCCGGAGATTCTTTTCCTGGCGAAGCATCACGGTCTTCGCACTGTGGAAGTTCCCGTCGTATGGGCCCACGATCCGCGAACCAAAGTCCACATGACGCGCGACAGCCTGCAAATGTTCGCCGCGCTATGGCAAATTTGCTGGAATGCATTGCGAGGGCGCTATCCGCGTCGCCCGCAATAGCATCACGAATCGCTGCGTTTCGCCCGCTCTACATCTTCCCGCGCTGTGCCGTTGGAGGCAGCATTCCATTCAGCCGCAGATACGCCGCTTCGGCGCTATAGTGGTCATACAGGTCCGCCACGAGCGTAATCATGATCCTCGCGCGCGGAACTGATCCCCCGCGCACGGTCACCGTCTCGGCGAGTTTCGAATCATCCGTGCTATTGAGCACCGTTGTGCAATAGTCGAATGAATTCTTGAGCGCAGTCACCAGCTTTTCCTTCGCATCCGTCTCCGATAGCTGAGCCTGCTCAGGCGGCTTTGTTCCTGAGATGGCCGAACACAAGAAAGTGTTCGACTGCGCCAGGTGCATAATCAAATGTCCAAACGTGATTTGCTGTGGCGTTGGATGATAGCTGTACTTGTCCGCGGGCATTTCTTCGGCCGCGGCAACAATCGCTTTGGCGTGCTGCGCTACCATCGCCTTCACGGAATCCGTCACCGGATTGCTTCCCCCGCTGGCCTCCTGGGCCTTCGCCGCAAATGGAACAATTGCCGCCACAGCAAGAAGAATCAACATGCGTCTCATAATCCGCTCCCCTTTCCTTTCAAATGCAAACCGAGGATAGCCCCGCCGCTGTTGCCGCGCAAAGCACATTCCCTCTCAGGCCGATACTTTGTAAAACAAAGTACTTGACAGAAATCCATTCCGCGTCTATCCTTAGGTTCTATGAGCATTCCTGAACCGGCGCATCGCCCTGGCGCTCCCGTCTCCATCGACGACCATGCCCGCGAAAATCTTCGCTTCATTCGC
>JASHYE010000348.1 GCA_030043155.1 Candidatus Acidiferrales bacterium
TTGGAGCCGCACCAATGAAAATGCAAATCTCGCGCGCTTATATTCCCTTCCTCACATTCCTCGCGGCAATTTTCCTGCTGCCCGCGCTCGCCCCAATTCAATCAGAAGCTCAAGATTCCACTCCGCCCTCCGTCCCGACCATCCAGCAGGCCATGGAAATGAAATCCGCTTCCAGCCCGCAAATCTCCCCCGACGGCCGCTTCGTTGCCTACGAAATCACTCACACCGACTGGGACGAAAACGCCTTCGTGCGCCAAATCTGGATCGCCATACCCGCCACGGGCCAAACCTATCCGCTCACGCGCGGCAAAAAATCCAGCACCGATGCTGGGTGGTCGCCCGACTCGAAGTGGCTCGCGTTTCTTTCCTCGCGCGAATCCGATTTGCTCGACACGAAAAAAGATACTTCGCAAATTTATTTGATTTCACCGGACGGCGGCGAAGCGCGGCAAATCACCAACGTGGAAACTGGCGTCGATTCTTTCCAGTGGTCGCCCGACGGTAAACGCATCGCCTTCACTTCGCCCGATCCTGAATCCGACGCGCACAAGGCTCGCGTGAAAACATACGGCGACTACCACATCATCGACGCCGACTACACCATGTCGCATCTTTGGCTCATCGACGTTCCCGCGCCCGAAAATTCCGAATCGCCCAAGCCCGCGCGCCTCACCTCCGGCCAGGATTTCACCGTGCACGGCTTCCGCTGGTCGCCCGACGGAACGCGCATCGCCTTCGACGCCACCAAAGATCCGCCGCTCGCCGACCTCGGCACCGCCCAAATCTACATCCTCACCGTCGCCGACAAATCCGTGAAAAAACTCACCGACGCGCCTGGCCCCAACAACAATCCCGTCTGGTCGCCCGACGGAACGCAAATCGCTTTCAACACTCACAATGGCAATGCCGATTTCTTTTACACCAACACCGATATTGACATTGTCGATGCCAATGGCGGCACGCCGAAAAATCTCACCGCAAAATTCGACGAAGACGCCAGCCCGCTGGAATGGGCGCCGCAAGGAATTTATTTCGAAGCCCAGCAACGCACCTACAGCCATCTTTTCCGCATCGATCCCGCAAGCGATTCCATCACGCGCATCACTTCGCCCGACAAAATCGACGCTGGCCAATTTTCTTTCACCCACGATTACGGCACCATCGCGTTCATGCAAGCCGCCGACAACGAATTTCCCGAAGTCTACGTTTCTTCCGTCGATTCTTTCGCGCCGAAAAAACTCACCGACATTTCCGCGCAGTACGCCAGTTTCCAACTCGCCACGCGCGAAGTCATCGAATGGAAATCCGGCGACGGCACGCCCATCGAAGGCATCCTCATCAAGCCCGCGAATTTCGATCCCTCGAAAAAATATCCGCTGATGGTGGAAATTCACGGCGGCCCGACGGGCACCAGCATCGCCACGCGCTCGCCGGACCGCTACTACCCCATCGAACTTTTCGCTGCGCGCGGCGCCGTGATTCTCGAACCCAACTATCGCGGCTCAGCCGGCTACGGCGCAAAATTTCGCGCGCTCAACGTCCGCAATCTCGCCGTGGGCGATTACGCCGACGTGATTTCCGGCGTCGATTACGTCATTTCGCAGGGCTACATCGACCCCAAGCGCGCCACTTCCATGGGCTGGAGCGAGGGCGGATACATTTCCTCGTTCATCACCACCTACAGCGACCGCTTTTGCGCCGTATCCGAGGGCGCGGGCATTTCCGACTGGATGACCTATTACGTCAACACGGACATCACGCCGTTCACGCGCCAGTATCTGCACGCCACGCCGTGGAGCGATCCCGAAATTTACAAAAAGACTTCGCCGATCACCTACATCAATCACGCGCACACACCGACGCTGATTCAGCAAGGCAGCCAGGACGCGCGCGTTCCGGTTCCCGATTCCTGGGAGCTTTATCGCGGGCTGCGCGATCGCGGTGTGCCCGTGAAATTCGTTTTGTATCAGGGCTTTGGCCATCCCATCACCAAGCCCAAAGAGCAGCGCGCCGTCACCCAGGAGAATTACAACTGGTTCGCCCACTATTTGTGGGGCGACCCCCTCCCCGACGATCTGAAGTGACGTGCCCCTTGGCTGCGCTCGGGATCGGCAAATGCGCCGAGGGCGACCCCCTCCCCGCCGATTTGAAGTGACACGCTGTTTGTGTCATTCCGAACCGGCCGTCCGGTCTGACGCGGACAGGGGCACATGAACAAAGGCGGCCGTGTGAGGTCCGTCGTGTGGACTGCGGTGGAATCGCCTCGTGATTCCGGACACGGAGAACCTGCTGCTGCCTTTACCGTTGCACTCGTAGCGGTGACCCTTGGGTCGCCCGGCCCGACTCCCCAAGTCGCGTTCTCACCTTTGCTGTCATCCTGAGCGGAGCGCCTTTTGCGGAGTCGAAGGATCTCGCCTCGGCGGTGTTCCTTTTCATACGAGCCTTGACTCGTCTCCAGCATTCTGCGATGTTCTCGTCCCGAACCGCAGGTAGGCATGAAGACCTATTCCGTCTACATCATGGCCAGCAAATCCCGGAATCTCTACACGGGAGTCACCAGCAACCTGCAACACCGCGCGTGGCAGCACCGCGAAAAGCTGTTAAAGGGTTTTTCCTCGAAGTACAACATCAACCGGCTCGTTTATTACGAGAACTTCAGTGGGGCGCTTGCAGCCATCCGCCGCGAGAAGCAAATCAAGGGCTGGCTCCGCGCCAAAAAGATTGCTTTAATCGAGTCCGTCAATCGCGACTGGAAAGACCTCAGCGATAATTGGTGAATCGCTCGCTCTGTGTGTCATCCTGCCTGCCCTGACTAAAGAAGGGAGCGGAGTGTTTTTCGCGAAGTCGAAGCCTGCCTGCCGCAGGCAGGGATCTCGCCTCGATGCCTTCTGTGCACTTGCCAATGAGACTAACCCCTGGGCCGCACGGCGAGATTCTTCGGGTCACAAACCGACCCTCAGAATGACAGCGTGTGGGCGTTGCACCGGTTTATCTCGCCAGCCTTTGCCCTCGACGCTCGACACCCGTCACTTGCCACCGCATTAAGGCGTCATCCTGAGCGAAGCGTCTTCTGCGGAGCCGAAGGATCTCGCCTCGAAGCAGTTCTCTGCTTTTGTAGCGGGGGTTCACCCCGCCAGCCTTTGCCCCTTTATGTATCATCCTGAGCGGAACGCCTTCTGCGGAGTCGAAGGATTTGCTGTTGCCTTTGTAACGCAGAGCTTCGCGCTGTTCGCGAAGTTCTGCGTTAACTGCAGTAACGGCATCGCCAGAGTGCGACAGAGAAGCTTAGGGACTTCGGTCAGTGTTTGCTCTGCCCATTTTCTTGACCTGATTCGCAAGCCTACGGAGGTACGCTTCCAATTTACGGGCGTTTGCCGGATGCAGTCCGACAAAACCGGGTTTGTACAGGTTGATTTCACCCCATCTCTGAACTCGCGACATTTGACCCAAGCCGGTGTGCCCATTCTCGTCATGATAAGTGATGAAGTCATGCGGGAAGCTATAGTTCAGTCCAAGCCTCACGAATTGCTCGAACGGCCAGCGAGGTCGCTTTTCCGCAGGGCGAATTACCTCGAAGTGATGCCGGAGCTCATAAGCCCACAGGTCAGCAGCCTGGAGGCCCGGCTGGTCAGCTTGTTGACCGGGAACATACGATTCCATAAAAAAGCCAACCATGGGGTTGTGCTTGCGCACGGCGTCCCACAACTCGTGCGTATTGGCCAGCCCGACTGAATGCTCTGGGTGATACGCATAAACCATCGTGACTGGCCCAGTATCCAGCTGAATGCCCGCCGCCGCAGCGATCTGATATGTCAAGGTTTGAAATGCGAGAAAATGAGGGTCTTTGAACTTCCTCTGCTCGAGCGAAGATAGTGAGCGATACCAGTCAAGTGACACAACGCTTCCGATAGGTATCGCACCGGCGTTTTCGATGGCTTTCAGCAAGGCACCTAGGAGTGCTCTCCTCTTTGGATCCGGCCAATTCTTGAACTCTTTCTTTCCCAGCTTCGTCATGTGAAACGGTTCTTTCAAACCTGCATCAGCGCACGCATCGGCCCACTCGATTTCCAGTCGCCTCCAAGCAGTTTCCTTTGCGAGCAAGCCAGCCAAACACAGAAAGTGCTGATTTGGGTCTTCTGCATGTCCGGCCTCGTCAACAAACGAAATGTACCTCGTCAACCCAGGAAGGAATTGCGGATTTGAAGTGACTGTTGTCATAAATTCTCGTGCGGAGGTCTATTATTTATTATATATAACTCCGCGGCCGCGCTCAGATCAGAGGGACAAGGTGAACGCCGAGAAATCCTCGGTGCGGTTTTTCTCGCGATTATTCCTTGACAATTTATTTATAAAGTGGTACACATGTCTGTGCGCGTCTGAAAACTTCAGGCCGTGACAAGCCGCCGCTTCGGCGGCTTTTGGCTTTTTATGCGCTGGGAGAATTCTAATCGCGGAAATATGGAAAATTAGAACTCAATGCAACTTACTGAAAACACAAGGTCGGAACCGTTTCTAATCGCGGAAATTTCCGCTTTTAGAAAATCTATGTACCTGTCTGCCCACACTCATTTTAGCGCCCCTGACACCCCGCTCTCCCTTTTCAGCCTGAACTTCGCTCTCGATCGCCCGCAATTATTAGAAACTCCCCCAACTCCCGCCAAATCAGCGTCTTCGAGATTTCTAATCGATAACTTTTGCGCAGTTTTTGCGCTCTGGATCGCGACGCAGCGCTTTTTCTGCGTGTTGCTGCTTGTTGGTGCGCGGATCTAGGTGAGAGACGCGCAGACGGATTTTACTTCGGTGTAGTGCTCGAGCACTTCGTGCCCCATTTCGCGGCCCCATCCCGATTGCTTGTAGCCGCCGAAAGGAAGTGCCGGATCGAAAACGTTGTAGCAATTGATCCAGACCGTGCCGGCGCGGAGCTTGGCCGCAATGGTGTGAGCCTTTTTAATGTCGCGCGACCAAACGCCGGCGGCCAATCCGTAAATCGTATCGTTGGCGCGCGCTTCGATTTCTTTCGGATCGCGGAACGGTGTGGCCGTCACAACAGGGCCGAAAATTTCTTCCTTCACAACTTTCATTTTATCGTTGGTATTCACGAGCACGGTGGGCTTGACGAAATATCCGCGATCGCCGAGCCGCTTGCCTCCCGCGACGGTTTTCGCGCCTTCGCGGACTCCGGATTCGAGATATCCGCAGACACGATTCAACTGCTCCTCGGAAACCAGCGGACCCATCTCGCAATCGGGATCGAAGCCGGGCTTCACTTTTATGTTTTCCGCGATCTGCGCAACGCCCTCGACGACTTTGTCGAAGACTTTCTCTTCGACAAAGAGACGCGAGCCCGCACAGCAGCACTGGCCGTGATTGAAGAAGATCGCGCTGGCCGCGCCGGGAACGGCGGTGGAGAGGTCGGCGTCGTCGAGAATGATGTTCGGCGATTTTCCGCCGAGCTCGAGCGAAACTTTTTTCAAATTACCGGCGGCTGCTTGCAGAATCAGCTTGCCAACTTCGGTCGAACCGGTGAAAGCAACTTTGTCCACGTCAGGATGCGCCGCCAGCGCCGCGCCTGCGGTTTCGCCGTAGCCAGGAACAATATTGACGACTCCATCCGGGAAGCCAGCCTCTTGAATCAGCTCGCCGAGTCGAAGCGCCGAGAGCGGCGTTTGTTCTGCGGGCTTGAGGACGATTGTGCATCCTGCGGCGAGCGCGGGGCCGAGCTTCCACGCGGCCATCAGCAACGGGAAATTCCATGGAATGATTTGGCCCACCACGCCGACGGGTTCGCGCAGCGTGTAGGCGAGGAATTTTGAGGAGTTGGCGAGCGTGAGAGGAATGGTGTTGCCTTCGATTTTTGTCGCCCAGCCCGCGAAGTAGCGGAAGTTTTCAATTGTGAGCGGCACGTCGGCGATGCGCGAAATTTTGAGCGGCTTGCCGTTGTCGAGCGATTCGAGCTGCGCGAATTCTTCCTGGTGCTGTTCGATCAGGTCCGCCAGTTTCCAGATTAGTCTTGCACGCTGCGCTGGAGACAGCTTTCGCGACCATGGGCCGGTCTCGAATGCTGCTCGAGCGGCCTTCACTGCGCGGTCGATGTCTTCGCGGTCTCCTTCAGCGACATTGGCGAGCACTTCGCCGGTGGCAGGATTATAGGTTGGGAAAGTCTTGCCTGAGGCGGCGTCAACCCACTTCCCATTGATCAGCAATTTTTGTTTTGTGGCTACGAATTCGGAAACTTTTGGATCCATCGGTGGTGCGGTGACTGCTGTCGCCATTTTCTTGCTCCTTCCTTACTGATCTCGCTCTAATCTCTGAACAATTCTGAACATCACATCTGGACATCGCAGGCCGCATCGAATCGGGATAGGCGAATGAGTACCGTATCGAGGGTCGGCCAAGCCCGATTCCGCATACGCCCTTGAACGATAGAAAACGTACACCTAATTCTACTCTCAATGCAACTTGTCGCGCGCACGAGAGTGCTACCTGCGGAGGCTTGGTGTGGCCCTAGGAAAACGCGCGAAATTTCGTGTGCTGCTGTCGCAGGCCGGTCAGCCGATTCGGAATGACATCGGGGCAGCCAAAGCAGCCGCACCGACCTGAACGTCGGCTTCAAGGCACGGCAAAGA
>JASHYE010000349.1 GCA_030043155.1 Candidatus Acidiferrales bacterium
CGTGAGCGGCGGCGCTCGGAGCTGCCAGAGCGAAACAAGCCGCAAGGATAAAGGGAATCAGCCGGCGCATGGAACCTCCTCTGCCACCGAATGCTCTATTTTAGCTGCGGCTCAATCTGGTCCGGCGAAGCGGAGCATCGCAGACCACGTTTCCGATACCTGTCCCAAAAGGCAGGATTGCAAAGGTGAAGAAGAGCGACCGTGCATCCGTCATCGATTTTGTGCGCGCCGATGGGGAATCGCGCCACGCGGAAATGAAGCGTTTCATCGAGGATCTGAAGAAAATCGTCGAAGCGGTCTGGCCCTCGAAATAGGCAGCTCTCGATCCGGCTTTGCGTAACAGTTTCAATTAGGCGATAATAAGGCGAAGGCGCGCGATTCTGCGGCGTCTCTCCTCCAGATGAATTCGATCACCGCAGCGCAAACAGTGGCTGGTCTCGAATGGGCGCATCCGCTCGTTCAGGAATGGTTTGTGTCCAAATTCGGCACGCCGACGGAACCGCAGATCGCGGGCTGGCCGCATATCCTGTCTGAAAGAGATACGCTCATCAGCGCCCCCACCGGCTCGGGAAAAACTTTCGCCGCGTTTCTGGCGTGCATTGACCGTTTGGTTCGAAAAGCGATCACTGGCGCTCTGAAGGACGAAATTGAAGTTCTTTATGTCTCGCCGCTGAAAGCATTGGGAAACGACATCCAGAAAAACCTGGAAGCTCCTCTTGGCGAAATCGTGCAATTGGCCGGAGCGCGAGGATTCCTGATGCCGGAGATCCGAACCGCCGTTCGCACCGGAGATACGCTCGCGCACGAACGACGCGCGATGCAGAAACGGCCGCCACAGATTCTCGTCACGACGCCTGAGTCTCTTTACATCCTGCTGACTGCCGGAAAGAGCCGCGAGATGCTCAGCAGCGTGCGAACCGTGATCATTGACGAAATTCATGCCGTGGCCGACGACAAACGCGGTTCACATCTGGCGCTTTCGCTGGAAAGGCTGGAAGCAGTGACGCACAGCCGTCCCACGCGAATCGGATTGTCGGCGACGCAGCAGCCGATTGAAGAGATTGGGAGGTTTCTGGTGGGCAGTTTGCGGCCCCTGCCGACGATCGTAGAAATTGCGCAGCGACGTGAATTCGATCTGGCCGTGGAAGTTCCCGCGAGCGAGCTGGGCGCGGTGGCCTCGAATGAAATGTGGGGCGAGATTTACAAGCGCATTGCGGAGCTTGTGCAGCAGCACCGTTCAACTCTTATTTTCGTGAATACGCGGCGGCTCGCGGAGCGCGTGGCGCACCATTTGGGTGAGTTGCTCGGCGAAGATGCGGTGGCTTCGCACCATGGAAGCTTGTCGCGACTGCGGCGGCTGGCGGTTGAAAACAAGCTGAAAGCGGGGCAGCTGCGTGCGCTTGTGGCCACGGCATCTTTGGAATTGGGCATCGACATTGGGATGGTCGATCTCGTTTGCCATATCGGCTCGCCTCGTTCGATTGCCGTAACGCTTCAGCGCGTCGGACGCGCGGGACACTGGCGCGGCGCGGTCCCGAAAGGCCGGCTTTTCGCAACCACGCGCGATGAGCTTCTGGAATGCGCGGCTTTGGTGCGGTCGATGCGGCTGGGGCTGCTGGACCGCATTTTAATTCCGGAATGCCCGCTCGACGTGCTGGCGCAGCAAATTGTCGCGGAATGCGCGGCCGGGGAACAAGGAGAAGGAGAACTATTTGCGCGTATCAAGCGCGCATATCCCTATCGCAATCTGTCGCGCGAAACTTTCGACGAGATGATTCAAATGCTCGCCGGCGGAATTTCCGCGCGGCGCGGGCGCTATGGCGCTTACCTTCATCATGACGCCGTGAATGGACGCATTCGCGCGAGACGCGGCAGCCGGCTGGCAGCGATTACCAGCGGCGGCGCAATTCCGGACAATGCTCTCTATACCGTGATTGCCGAACCGGAGGGCATGGTTGTTGGGACGCTCGATGAAGACTTTGCAGTGGAGAGTTTAGCTGGAGATATTGTTCTGCTGGGGAACACATCGTGGCGCATCCGGCGCGTTCAAGCGGGCTCTGTGTTAGTCGAAGATGCTCACGGAGCCGCGCCGAATGTTCCGTTCTGGAGAGGCGAAGCCCCGGCGAGGACTGCGGAGCTTTCCGAGCAGGTCGCGGAATTGCGCGAGCGCGTCAGTTCGTTAACTGAAGCAGCTGTGCCGGGGGGTTTGCGCGACGATCCTTCACGCCGTGCTGCGATGGATTGGCTGATGCAGGAATGCGGACTCGATCGCGCGGGCGCGGAGCAGGCGATCGAATACATCGTTGCAGGACGCGCTGTTCTGCGCGCAGTTCCGACGCAAAAAGTCGTCATTGCGGAGCGTTTCTTTGATGAAGGCGGCGGAATGCAGCTCATCATCCATGCGCCGTTCGGCGGCAGAGTCAATAAAGCGTGGGGCCTGGCGCTGCGAAAGCGTTTCTGCCGCTCGTTCAATTTTGAGCTGCAAGCGGCTGCCACTGACAACGGATTGAACATTTCGCTGAGCGAGCAGCACAGCTTTCCATTGGCGGACGTTTTTCATTTTCTGAAATCGTCGTCGGTCGAAGAACTGTTGTCGCAGGCCGTTTTAACGTCGCCCATTTTCACAAGCCGCTGGCGCTGGGCTGCGGGGCGCGCATTGGCACTGCTGCGCTTCCAGGGCGGCAAGAAAGTTCCGCCGCAAATACAGCGCATGCGATCCGACGATTTGCTGGCTTCCGTTTTTCCTGAAGCGCTCGCGTGTCAGGAAAACATTTCCGGCGACATTACGATTCCCGATCATCCGCTGGTGCGCGAAACGATGAAGGACGCGCTCACCGAAGCGATGGATATCGAGGGCCTGAAGAACGTTCTGGATCTAATTGCGACGCAAAAAATAGAGTGCGTAGCCGTTGATACTCCTGTTCCGTCGCAGTTCTCGCATGAAATATTGAATGCCAATCCTTACGCATATCTCGACGACGCTCCGCTCGAGGAGCGCCGCGCTCGCGCCGTGGAAATGCGCCGTACATTGCCCGATGCGGTGCTCTCCGAAATCGGCCGGCTCGATCCTGCGGCGATTTCCGCCGTGCGCGAAGAATCGTGGCCTGATGTGCGTGATGCAGACGAGCTGCATGATGTGTTGCAAACATTGATTGCTCTTCCCGATTTTTCGGTGACTGAAACGCAATCTTCTGAAATCCCCGCTCCCACTGGCTCCTTTCTGCGAGAGCGTATCGAGGATTCATTGCAAAATTGGCGCGAGTTTTTCGCGTCTCTCCAGTTGCAGCGGCGTGCTGCGCGCGCGGTAGTTGAGGGACGCACCTACTGGGTTGCGACTGAAAAAGGGAAGTTCTTTTCCGCGATTTTTCCAGGCGCTCATTTTGAGTCGGACGTTCCCGAGATAGGCGTTGCCCCGTCGAGCAAAGAGGAAGCCCTGGCGGCGCTTGT